>NZ_JBIQHY010000020.1:64339-73637 GCF_044508335.1 Actinomadura sp. | reverse complement strand
GCCAACGCACGCAGGCACGCCAACGGCACGCACGCACGCCAACGCAGCGACAGCGGAGGGTCCGGATGCGCAAGGAGACGCTGGAGAGCTTCGTCCTCGGGGACGTCCTCCGGTCACAGGCGCAGGTACATCGAAGGCAGACGTTCCTCAAGTTCCGGGACGGCGAGGTCACCTACGGCGAGGTCGACGCCGCCGCCGATCGGCTGGCCCGCTCCCTCTCCGGGGCCGGCATCGGACGCGGCGACCACGTGGGCCTGATGCTGCCCAACTGCGCCGACTTCGTCCATCTCGTGTTCGCGCTGGCGCGGCTCGGCGCGGTCGCCGTGCCGATCAACATCGCGTACAGGGGCGAGCTGCTGCGGCACGTCCTGGACAGCTCGGACTCGCGCTGGCTCATCATCGACGGCCCGTACGCCGAGCGGGTCGCCGATGTCGCGGAGAGGCTGCCGAAGCTCGGCGGCGTCCTCGTCCGGGACGCCGCCGGGGCCGGGGTGCCGCTGGACCGGCTCGGCAAGCCGGCGCGCGAGCTGAACTCCCTGCCGGACGAGGGCGGCACGGTCGATGTGAAGGTCGGCTTCGGGGATCTTCAGGCCATCATGTACACGTCCGGGACGACCGGGCCGTCCAAGGGCGCCATGGTGCCGCACGCGCTGGCGCTGACCTGCGCATACGACTCGCTCGACTTCCTCGACCGGTGGGGCAAGACGATCTACTGCCCGCTCCCGCTGTTCCACGCCGCCGCGCTCTGGGACGGCATGCTGTCGGCCCTGCTGGGCGGCGGCTCGATCGCGATCGTCGAGCGGTTCAGCGCGTCCAGGTTCTGGGACGACGTGCGCCGCTTCGACGCGCAGGTCTGCATGAGCGTGTTCTCGATGATCCCGATCCTGCTGAACCGGCCGCCGACGTCGCGGGACCGCGACCACCGGCTGGAGACGTTCTACATGGGCAAGTCGAACCTCGACGAGGCGATGCGGGAGCGGTTCGGCGTCCGGTCGGTGGAGACCTACACCAGCACCGAGGCGGGCATCGCGACCGGCAGCCCGTACGGGGAGTGGCGGGTCGGCTCGTGCGGGCGGGCGCACGAGGAGCGCTTCCACGTCGCCGTGGTGGACGAACTGGACCGCGAGGTCGGGCCGGGAGAGCCGGGCGAGCTGGTGCTGCGGCCGAAGCAGCCGTTCGTCCTCACGACCGGTTACTACGGCGACTGGGAGGCGACCACACGTTGCTTCCGCAACATGTGGTTTCACACCGGGGACCGGGTATGGCGAGACGACGACGGGTATTTCTACTTCCTTGACCGGATGAAGGACGCCATCCGCCGGCGCGGGGAGAACATCTCGGCCTTCGACCTGGAGACCGAGATCAACCAGCATCCGGCGGTGCTGGAGTGCGCCGCGATCGGCGTGCCCTCGGAGCTGGAGGACGAGGACATCAAGGTTTCGATCGTCGTGCAGCCGGACACCGGGCTCGACCCGGAGGAGCTCGTCGCCTACTGCGAGGAGCGGCTGCCGCGCTCGATGATCCCCCGATATGTGGAGTTCGTGGACGCCCTCCCGCGCACCCCCACCGACAAGGTCGCCAAGTACAAGCTGCGCGCGCAGGGCGAGTCGGGGATCACCGAGACGACCTGGGACCGGGAGGCGGGCGGCCGGTGAACTGGGACGACACGCCGGAGCAGGCGGCCTTCCGCGAAGAGGTCAGGGCTTTCATCGCGGAGCGGTTCCCCGCGTCCTACCGCCCGGCGGCGGACGAGGAGCAGAGCCTCGAACCCGAGGACGTCGCGGGCTACAACTGGCCCGTCGACCGGGTGTCCGACGACCCGGAGCGGCGGGAGGGGGCCAGGGCGTGGGCCGCGGCGCTGGCCGAGCGCGGCTGGATCGCCCCGCACTGGCCGCGGGAGTACGGCGGCGCCGGGCTGTCGCCGCTGGAGGAGTTCGTCCTGCACGAGGAGATGATGCGGGCGCGGGTGCCGACGGTGAACGGCATCGGCGCGTTCCTCCTCGGCCCGACGCTTCTGGTGCACGGCACCGAGGAGCAGAAGGCCCGGCACCTGCCGCCCATCGCCTCGGGCCGGGCCGCCTGGGCGCAGGGCTTCTCCGAACCGGGCTCGGGCTCCGACCTGGCCTCGCTCCGCACCCGCGCCGTCCGCGACGGGGACGAGTACGTCGTGGACGGCCAGAAGGTGTGGACGTCCCTCGGCCAGTACGCCGACTGGCTGTTCGTCCTGGTCCGCACCGACCCCGACGCCGGCAGGCCGCATCGCGGCATCACGTTCCTGCTCGTCAAGGCGGACGCGCCCGGCGTGACGATCCGCCCCATCACCGACATCCGCGGCGCGGCGCCGTTCTGCGAGATCTTCTTCGACGGCGTCCGGGTGCCGGTGGCGGACCGGGTCGGCGAGGAGAACCGCGGCTGGTACGTGGCGATGTCCGCGCTCGGCTTCGAGCGGGCCGGGATCGGCGCCACGATCAAGTACGAGCAGGCGCTCGCCGAGCTGGCGGCGTACCTGCGGTCGCCGGACGGGCGGCGGTTCGCGCGGAACACCCCGGCGATCCGGCGGGAGATCGCGCGCCGCCGGACGGAGGTCCGCGTGCTGTACAACCTGGCCCGCTACACGGTGTCGCGGCAGGCGGCGGGGGAGGAGCCCGGCTTCGAGGCGTCCGTCAACCAGCTGTTCGGCGCGGAGCTGCACCAGCGGCTGGCGCGCACCGGCGCGCGCGCCTTCGGCCGGTCCGCCGCGCTCTGGGAGCGCGAGGGCGCCCCGCTCGGCGCCCTGTTCACCCACATGCGCCGCGACTCGGTGGCGTCCACCTTCCTCGGCGGCACCACCGAGATCCAGCGCAACGTCATCGCCACCCGGGGCCTGAACCTGCCCCGCGGCTGACCACCACCAGGAGGAGCGAACCCGTATGCCCGACGAGAACGCCTACGAGACCGTCGACCTGCGGATCGAGGAGCGAGTCGCCTGGCTGACGCTGAACCGCCCGGAGAAGCTGAACGCCCTGACGCCCACCACCATGACGGAGCTGCGCGACATCTTCACCCGCGTCGACGACGACGAGGACGTCTGCGCGGTGGTGCTGCGCGGCGCCGGCGAGCGCGCGTTCTGCGCCGGGATGGACCTGGCCTGGTCGGAGAAGCTGACCCCGCGCGAGCGCGTCGAGCAGGGGCGGCTCGGGGAGAAGACGTTCGCGATGATGGAGCGGCTGTCGGTGCCGGTGATCGCGGCCGTGCACGGGTACGCGGTCGGCGGCGGCCTGGAGCTGGCGCTCGCCGCCGACTTCATCGTCGCCTCCGACGACGCGAAGATGGGCCTCGTCGAGATCACGCTGTCGGCGCGGCCCCCGTACCGGCCGAAGATGACCGAGGACGGCGACCCGGACCAGCCCGAGTTCGGCGGGTCGGCGCCGGGCTGGGGCGGTGTGAAGCGGCTGCCGGAGCGGATCGGCAAGGCCCGCGCCAAGGAGCTGCTCTTCACCGGCGCGCGGATCGGCGCCGAGCGCGCGCTGCAGCTGGGGCTGGTCAACGACGTGTACCCGGCGGACGAGTTCGACAAGCGGGTCGGCGAGCTGGCCGAGCGCATCGCCGCGATGAACCGCTACAACCTGCGCCTCGTCAAGGAACTCGTCACCTACGGCTACGACTGGATCGAGCCGCACCCGAGCTAGGAGGACCCGTGCAGATCTACCGCATCGATCACGTCGCGCAGGTGACCCCCGACCTCGACGCGCAGGTGGCGCTGCTCTCCGGGCTGTTCGGGTTCCGGCGCGTCCGGAGCTGGGACAACCCGGGCGAAGGGGTGCGCGGCGCCCGCCTGGAGATCCCCGGCAGCCGGGGGCAGGCGTGGGAGGTCGTCTCCCCAGCGGGCGAGGGCTCGCCGCTGCAGACGTGGCTGGACGAGCATTCCGGGCGGCCCGGCCTGCACCACGTCGGCGCCGAGGTGCCCGACCTCGAAGCCGTGCAGGCCGAACTCGAAGTGCGCGGCATCAAGCCGACCGACGGTGCGCGCGGCCGCTGGCTGGAGGCGTCGCTGAGCCCGCCCGAGCACGGCCCCGGCGTCCTGTGGCGGCTGCGCGGCCCCGGGAGCCTCGACATGTGCGGCGACACGTCCGCCTCCGCGGTGGAGACGGGGTCGCCGGACGGGCCGTCCCTCGGCATCGTGGCCCTCGACCACATCTGCCAGGCGTTCCACGACCGCGACGTGCTCGCCCGCTGGTACCACGACCTCGCCGGCTTCGTGCAGGTGTGGCGGACGGCCGACGACGAGCATCCCGACATGGCCGACCTCGTGCTGAACATCCCCGGCTCCGCCATCTGCTGGGAAGTGATCATGCCGCGCGGCGAGGACTCGTTCATCGAGCGCTTCCTGGCCAAGGGCGGCCCCGGCGCCCACCACGTCACGTTCGAGGTCGCCGACTGGGACGCGGCGATGGCCGCCTGCGAGCACTACGACACCCCGACCTTCGACGACGAGGAGGGCGTCACCGACGGGGCTGCCTGGAGGCACACGTTCATCCATCCGAAGAAGACCGGCGGCGTCCTCGTGCAGCTGTTCTGGGAGGAACGCCCCGGCGTGTGGGTCCGCTCCGACAAGGTGCCGCCGCCATGGACCTGAGCCTGACCGAAGACCAGGAGCTGATCGCCTCCACCGCCCGCGAGGTCCTGGCCTCGCGCGTCTCGACCGCCGGGGCGCGGGCGCTGGAAGGCGACCCGTCCGGCTACTCCGCCGCGCTCTGGAAGGAGATGGTCGAGCTCGGCTGGACGGGCCTGGCCTTCCCCGAGGAGCACGGCGGCGTGGGCGGCGACTTCCTGGACGCGTGCCTGCTGTTCGAGCAGCTCGGCTACGCGCGGGTGCCGAGCCCGCTGCCGGCGTCGGTGGCCTGCTGCGGCATGCCGGTCGCCCGCTGCGGGACGCCGGAGCAGAGGGAACGCTGGCTGGCCGCCATCGCGGACGGCCGGATCGTGACGGCCGCCCCCCTGCCCTGGGATCGTCCAGGTGAGGGCCCGGCCGCCGCGCGCGAAGGCGACGCGTTCGTCCTCAGCGGGACCGCCGAGTTCGTCCCGTACGCCGCCTCGGCCGAGCACATCCTGGTGGTGGCGCGGCTGGACGGTGAGCCGCGCGCCTTCTGGGTGGACGCCTCGGACGTGACGCTCCGGCCGCTCGGCGCGATCGGCTCGGACCGTCCCTGCCACGTCGAGCTGGACGGCGTCCGCGCCGAGGACGCTCTCGGCGCGGACGCCGCCGCCGCGATCAACTTGTTCGGCGCGGCCGCGACGTGCGCCGAGATGGTGGGCGGGGCGCAGCGCGTCCTCGACATGACGGTGGAGTACGCGACGGAACGCGAGCAGTTCGGCCGCGCGATCGGGTCGTTCCAGGCCGTCCAGCACCACTGCGCCGACATGGCGATCGACGTGCTCGGGTCCCGCTTCATCGCCTACGAGGCCATCTGGCTGCTGTCGGCGGGCCGCGAGGCCGCCCAGGAGGTCGCGATGGCCAAGGCGTGGGTGAGCGAGGCGTACGAAAGGGTGTGCGCCCTGGGCCACCAGGTCCACGGCGCCATCGGCTTCACCGGGGAGCACGACCTGCGCCTGTTCTCCGAACACGCGATGGCCGCGTCCCTGGCGTTCGGCGACCCCGACCTCCACTACGACAAGCTCGCCGAAGACCTCGATCCGGACTGACCACCGGGAACGCCCGGCCGGCGGCGGCCGGCCGGGCGTCTCCCGGGGAGCCCGGGGCTGGTGCGGGTGGACCTAGTGCGGGTAGACGGAGTAGACCATCCGCTTGCCCGGGTGTTCGCCGAGCGTCCAGATGGTGCCCAGCGTCGGGGTCGAGGCGGCACCGCCCTGCCAGTGGGACAGGTCCTCCGGACCGATCGCGAGGTCCTGCCGCTGGTCGATCCGCAGCGTGGCGGTGGACGATGTCGCCGGCTCGGTCTTGATGAGGTCGCCTGAGCCGGTCTCGCCGTGGCTGCGGCTGAGGTACCAGCGGCCGTTGAAGCGCATCGCGCCCTGCACGTTGCTGTCCGGCAGCCTGTGCGCCACGTCGGCGTTCCAGCGGTACGACGTGTTCATGATCAGGTTGTGGTTCGAGTCGAACGCGCCCGCGATGGGCCAGGCGGCGACCCGGCCGTTGACCGCCTCGCCGCCCGCGCAGTACTCCCCGGCGATGAGGTGGTCGGTGCCGCTGCGGTCGAGGGAGACGTAGGAGAAGTTCGGCGAGCCGTCCGACGCGGTGCACTTGGTGCCGGTCGACGCGGTCCGGGTCCACGAGCCGACCTGCGGCATGATGTAGCGGTAGCTGAAGCCGTAGTAGGTGTCGCCGACGAGGCCGACCCAGTCCTTGTTGCTGGTGGTCCCGTTCTTGGACGCGCCCAGGTCGTAGATGCGGCGCATGTCGAACATCCGGAACCCGCGCGCGGTGTCGGCGACGAACAGGTAGTTGCCGTACCAGAGGATGCCGCCCGCGTGCAGCGGCTTGCTGTAGTCGCCGCTGGACGAGTCCTGCGACACCCGTACGGCGTCGTAGTCGCCGTTGGCCCGCGGATACACCAGCAGGACGTGCCGGTAGGCGCCGGTGTACGGGTTGATGAAGCTGATGCGGACGCCCTTGACCGGGTTCTTCGTGGACGTGTTGTGGTCGTACCAGCTGACGATGACCGGCTGGTAGCCGTTGCCCCACACCCGGTCGGACTGCATGTCGGCGACGGTGGTGACGCCCTGCGGGTACCAGTCCTCCGTGTCGTTGTCGCCGCTGTTGAAGCAGATGCTCCGCTCGATGTCGACGCTGCTGCCGGACGCCCGCGCGGCCGGGTTGCAGGCGCCGCCGACGGCGACCGGCGTCGTGTCGCTCCGCCGGTTCAGGTCGTTCATGATGTCGGTGACGGTGGCCTTCACCAGCGGCAGGGCGTCGGCGCGGTCCTGGAGGTCGGTGCCGTAGGAGTTCGGGCGGAGCTGGAAGTTGGCGAGGTCCAGCTCGTCCGCGGCGGCCGGGGCCTGCAGCGCGGCGAGCAGGGAGAGGGCGAGGGGCAGGACGGCAAGGGCTGCCGCGCTTCGACGTCGGCGCATGCGCACTCCTCACGGCCGGGCCCGGCCGTGGGTCTGGGGGAGCGGCGGGTACTCCGGCCAAGATCGACAATGTCGGCTTGATCAAAATGTCATGGATGCCGGGTTCGTTCCATAGCGGGTTGGGGAGGAAAGTGATCAACTTCACTTTCCTCGGCGTATGCGGCATAAATTTGCTGGATGGACGTGGTCGTTGCCGTCGTCGCGACGCTCGTGGTGACGTGGGTTCCGGCGCTGCTGTGGTGGCGCCGCCAGGGGCGCGGCGGTGACCTGGGCGGACCCGCGCGGCGCGCGACGTTCGAGATGCTGCACACCGCCTCCCGGGCCGCGCCCGCGTTCCGGGCCGGGCTGACCGAGCAGGGGGCGCAGAAGGCCGCGCGGCACCTGCGGGCGCTGCTCGACTGCCCGGCGCTCGCCATCACCGACGGGGAGCGCCTGCTGGCCTGGGACGGCGAGCACGACCACCACGCGGCGGAGGGGCTCGCGCACGCCGAGGTCACGCTGGGGAACGGGCGGACGCAGGTGCACGACGTGGGCTGCGACCGGGTCGACTGCCCGATCCGGCGGGTCGTCGTCGTCCCGCTCGCGACCGACGACCGGGTCGTCGGGACGCTGGCCGCGTACGGGGAGGACGTCCCGGCCGGGCTGATCCGGGCGGCCGAAGAGGTCGCGCAGTGGGTCGACGCCCAGCTGGAGCTCGCCGAGCTCGACCATTCGCGGGCGCTGCTGATGGAGGCGGAGATGCGGGCGCTGCGGGCGCAGATCTCCCCGCACTTCATCTACAACTCGCTGACCACGATCGCGTCGTTCGTCCGGTCCGACCCGGAGCGGGCGCGGGAGCTGCTGCTGGAGTTCGCCGGGTTCACCCGGTACTCGTTCCGGCGGCACGGGGACTTCACGACGCTCGCCGAGGAGCTGCGGTCGATCGACCGGTACCTGCTCCTGCAGCGGGCCAGGTTCGGCGAGGAGCTGCGGGTGACGCTGCGGATCGCGCCCGAGGTGCTGCCGGTGGCGGTCCCGTTCCTGTGCCTGCAGCCGCTCGTGGAGAACGCCGTCCGGCACGGGCTGCAGGACAGGTCGGAGCCCGGCCTCATCACGATCATCGCGGAGGACGCCGGGTCCGACTGCGTGATCAGCGTCGAGGACGACGGGATCGGCATGGACCCCGAGGAGGTCCGGCAGCTGCTCGCGGGGGAGCGGCGCACCCCCGCCGCGGACCAGGCGGGGATCGGGCTCGCCAACGTCGACGACCGGCTCCGGCAGGTGTACGGGGACGAGTACGGGCTCGCCGTGGAGACCGGGCCGGGCGCCGGAACCAAGGTCATCGTGCGGGTTCCCAAGTACCGTCCCGGCGTCACGGCCTCTTGACTCTCCCGGCGGCGTTGACTGGAATGTGGCGGACGGTACGGGAAAGGACGATGCGGTGGGCCTGCGTGTCCTTGCGGTGGATGACGAGGCGCCTGCACTGGACGACCTCGTGCACCTGCTGCGCGCCGATCCGCGGATCGGCGAGATCCACACGGCCCGGGACGGCGCCGCCGCGCTGCGCAAGCTCGACCGCGCGCTCGCGGACGGGCGGCCCGTCTCCGCGGTGTTCCTCGACATCCGCATGCCCGGACTGGACGGCACCGTGCTCGGCCGCGTCCTCGCCCAGTTCGCCCGCCCCCCGCTGATCGTGTACGTCACGGCCTACGAGGGGCACGCCGTGGACGCGTTCGAGATCAAGGCGACCGACTACATCCTGAAACCGGTGCGGCCCGAGCGGCTCAGCCTGGCGATCACGCGTGTCACCGAGGCCGCCGAGGAGGCCGGCTGGGCGGACGTCCCCGCCGACCCGGCGCCCGCGGAGCCGGAGCCCATGCCCGTCGAGCTGGGCGGAGTCACCCGGTTCGTCACCCCGGCCGAGGTGCTGTACGTGGAGGCGCAGGGCGATTACGCGCGCCTGCACACGTCCGGCGGCAGCCACCTCGTGCGGATCCCGCTGAACGCGCTGTGCGAGCGGTGGAGCGGCGCCGGGTTCGTCCGGGTCCACCGGAGCCACCTGGTCGCGCTGTCGGCGATCAAGGAGCTGCGGCTCGACTCGGGGCGCTGCACGGTCGTGGTCGGCGACGCCGAGCTGCCGGTGGCGCGGCGGCACGTGCGGGAGCTGCGCGACCTGCTGGTGCGGCGGGCGAGGAGATCGTCCTGAGCCCGCGGGAGCGGCCGGCCGAGCACCCGGCCGAGCACCCGGCCG
>NZ_JBIQHY010000020.1:53695-64239 GCF_044508335.1 Actinomadura sp. | reverse complement strand
TCCACCGGACGGCCGGCGGAGCGGCCGCGCGGCGTCGCGGCCGGCCGCACGCTGGTGACCGGGCCGCGGACCCGGACCGTGCGGCGGCCCCGCTACCCGGTGACCCGCGAGATCGACGAGCAGACCGGGCTCGGCGAGGCGTACATGCGGTCGCTGCTGCGCACCCAGCTGCGGCTCGCCGCCCGGCTCTGCCTGGTGCTCGCCGTCGTGGTGCTCGGGCTGCCGCTGCTGTTCGCGACCGTCCCCGAGGTGCGCGAGGCGGAGGTGTTCGGCCTGCCGCTGCCGTGGGTGCTGCTCGGCGGGCTGATCTACCCGTGGTTCGTGGCGTGCGGCTGGTGGTACGTCCGGCAGGCCGAGCGCAACGAGGACGACTTCGCCGACCTCGTCGACCGGACCGAGGACCGGCCGTGAACGCCGCCTACGGTCTCGCGGGGGTCATGCTCGTCGTCGTCGCGACCGTCCTGATCGGCGTCCTCGGGGTCCGCATCTCCCGGACGACGTCCGACTTCTACGTGGCGTCCCGGACGGTGACGCCGCTGCGGAACGCGTCCGCGATCGGCGGCGAGTACCTGTCGGCGGCGTCCTTCCTCGGCATCGCGGGCCTGATCCTCGCGTACGGCGCGGACATGCTGTGGCTCCCGGTCGGCTGGACGGGCGGGTACCTGGTGCTGCTCGTGCTGGTCTCGGCGCCGCTGCGCCGCTCCGGGGCCTACACCCTGCCGGACTTCGCCGAGGCGCGGCTGGAGTCGATGGCCGTGCGCCGCGTCGCGAGCGTCCTGGTCGTGCTGATCAGCTGGCTGTACCTGCTGCCCCAGTTCCAGAGCGCCGGGCTGGTGCTCCGCACGGTCACGGGCACGCCGGTGTGGGCGGGCGGCGTGCTGATCGCGGTCGTCGTCGCCGTGAACGTCCTGGGCGGCGGCATGCGCAGCGTCACCCTCGTCCAGGCGTTCCAGTACTGGATGAAGCTGACCGCCCTGGCCGTGCCGCTGGTGTTCCTGCTGCTGGCGTGGCGCGGCGACGGCTCGCCCGGCCTGTCGTCGGACGCGCCCCCGCGGTTCGGCGACCGGACGACCGTCGCGGTCGGCGTCGCCGTCACGGTGAACGTGACCGCGCCCGTCCAGGTCGTCGTGGACGGGAAGGTCGACGGCCGCCACCACCGCCGCGCGCCGCTCACCCTGACACCCGGGCCGCACAGAATCGACGCGGACACGTCCGTCACCTTCCCGGCCGGCGCCGACGTCCCGCACGTGAGCGGGCGCCCCGTCACCACCGACCGGGAATGGGCCCTGCCGCTCGACGGGCGCGAGCATTCGCTGTACGCGACGTACTCGCTGATCCTCGCGACGTTCCTCGGGACGATGGGGCTGCCGCACGTGCTCGTCCGCTTCTACACCAACCCGGACGGGCGCGCCGCACGCCGCACGACCGTGATGGTGCTGTCGCTGCTCGGCGCGTTCTACCTGCTCCCGGCGCTGTACGGGGTGTTCGGGCGCCTCTACACGCCCGAGCTGCTGATGACCGGGCGGGCGGACGCCGTCGTCCTCACCCTGCCCGGACGGCTGATCGGCGGGCTCGGCGGCGACCTCCTCGGCGCGCTGGTGACCGGGGGCGCGGTCGCGGCGTTCCTGTCGACGTCGTCCGGCATCACCGTGTCCGTCGCCGGGGTGCTCGCCCAGGACATCCTGCGCGGCGGCGTCCGGTCGTTCCGCGTTGGGACGCTGCTCGCCCTCGTCGTCCCGCTGGCCCTGGCGATAGCCGCGCGGTCGCTCGCCGTCGCGGACGTCGTGGGGCTCGCGTTCGCCGTCGCCGCGTCCACCTTCTGCCCGCTGCTCGTCCTCGGCGTCTGGTGGCGGCGGCTCACCGTCCCGGGCGCGCTCGCCGGGCTCGTCGCCGGCGGCGTGCTCGCGGGCACCGCCGTCATCGTGACGATCGCGGCCGGGCCGCCGTCCGGGTTCGCCGGCGCGCTGCTCGCCCAGCCCGCCGCCTGGACGGTGCCGATCGCGTTCGCCGTCATGATCGTCGTGTCGCTGTGCACGCAGCGCCGCGTGCCGAAGGGCGTCGCCCGCATGATGGTGCGCCTGCACACTCCGGAGTCGCTCAACGTCGACCGGGGCACCTGGCGGCCCCGGCGCGTCTGACCGTTCATCGCGCCAGAGCGACCGTTCGGCGACGGGTCCGGCATCCCGGCGACGATGAACGGCACCTGACCGCAGCCTTGCCGCCGACCCCTCGCCCCCTCCGAGCTGGGTCTTTACGGTGGCGCGTGATTGGCGTCACAGAAGAGGAGGGCGGTCGTGTCCGTCGATAAGAACGCCGCCGGCACCGTCTATGAACGGTTCCAGGGCACCGCGGAGTTCCAAGATCTCCGCCGCAGATTCCGCCGATTCGCATTCCCCATGACCGCCGCGTTCCTCAGCTGGTACCTGCTCTACGTCGTGCTGTCCGGGTGGGCGCGCGGCTTCATGGGGACCGAGCTGTTCGGCTCGATCAACATCGCCCTGGTCTTCGGGTTGCTGCAGTTCGTCTCGACGTTCGGCATCGCGTACCTGTACTCGCGGCACGCCGAGCGGCGGCTCGACCCGGCCGCCGACAAGCTGCGCGCCGAGATCGTCGCCGAGACGGCCCCGGCGGCGCGGACCGCGGAGGACGCCCGATGAGCCACGAGGCCCTGTCGATCAGCCTGTTCGTCGTGTTCGTGGCGGCCACCCTCGCGATCACCGTGTGGGCGAGCCGCAACACCAAGAACGCCACCGACTTCTACGCCGGCGGGCGGTCGTTCTCCGGCCCGCAGAACGGCCTCGCGATCGGCGGCGACTACATGTCCGCCGCGTCGTTCCTCGGCATCGCCGGGCTCATCGCCCTGTACGGCTACGACGGCTTCCTGTACTCGATCGGGTTCCTCGTCGCCTGGCTCGTCGCGCTGCTGCTCGTCGCCGAGCTGCTGCGGAACTCCGGCCGGTTCACGATGGCGGACGTGCTGGCGTTCCGGATGAGCCCGCGGCCCGTGCGGACCGCCGCCGGCGTGTCCACCATCGTCGTGTCGATCTTCTACCTGCTGGCGCAGATGGTCGGCGCGGGCGCGCTCGTCTCGCTGCTGTTCGGCTTCACCAGCGATTTCGCCAAGGGCGCGACGATCGCGCTGGTCGGCGTCCTGATGATCATCTACGTGGTGTTCGGCGGGATGAAGGGCACCACCTGGGTGCAGATCGTCAAGGCCGTCCTGCTGATGACCGGCGCGGCCCTGATCACCCTGCTGGTGCTCGGCAAGTTCGGCTTCAACCTCTCCTCGCTGCTGAACGACGCCGCCGAGCAGAGCGGCAAGGGCGACAAGTTCCTGCAGCCCGGCCAGCGCTACGCCACCGAGGACTCCGGCCTCACCGGCAAGCTCGACCTGATCAGCCTGGGCCTCGCGCTCGTCCTCGGCACCGCCGGGCTGCCGCACATCCTGATCCGCTTCTACACCGTCCCGACCGCCCGCGACGCCCGCAAGTCCGTCATGTGGGGCATCGGGCTCATCGGGGTCTTCTACCTGTTCACCCTGGTGCTCGGCTTCGGCGCCGCCGCCCTGGTCGGATCGGAGGAGATCCGCAAGGTCAACTCGGCCGGGAACACCGCGGCACCGCAGCTCGCCGAACGCATCGGCGAGATCGTCTTCGGCTCGGCCGGCGGCACGATCCTGCTCGCGGTCATCGCCGCGGTCGCGTTCGCCACCATCCTCGCGGTCGTGGCGGGCCTCACCCTCGCCTCGTCCTCGTCCTTCGCCCACGACCTGTACGCGCACGTGTTCCGCAGGGGCAAGGCCACCGAGGGGGACGAGGTCCGCGTCGCCCGCATCTCCGCGCTGGTGATCGGGGCCGTCTCCATCGTCCTCGGCATCTACGCCCAGCGCCTCAACGTCGCGTTCCTCGTCGCCCTCGCGTTCGCGGTGGCGGCGTCCGGGAACCTGCCCGCGATCCTCTACAGCCTGTTCTGGAAGAGGTTCAACACGGCCGGCGCGACCTCCGCCATCTACGGCGGCCTCGGCGCCGCGATCTTCTTCGTGGCGTTCTCCCCGGTCGTGTCCGGCGACGAGAAGGCCCTGTTCACCGACCACGACTGGAGCTGGTTCCCGCTCAGCAACCCCGGCATCCTCTCCATCCCGATCGGCTTCCTGTGCGGCTTCCTCGGGACCGTCCTGAGCAAGGAGTACAACGCCGCCAAGTACGCCGAGATCGAGGTCCGCTCCCTCACCGGCGCGGGCGCCGAGGCGGCCGTGAAGGACTGACCCCCGACCCGCCGCGCGGGCGACCGTCGCCCGGTCCCGCGCGGCCCGCGGCCCCGTCCCGAATCAACGCCCCCGGGACGGGGCCGCTCCATGCCCACTTGCGGAGTCGCGTCAGTCCTCGCGGATCGTCTTGGCCACGCCCGCCGCGAACAGCGCGGCGAACATCCAGCCCAGCACCTGGAAGATCCAGCCCGCGGCGACGATCAGCTGCTCGACCTTCGACGACGCGATGATGTTGCAGCGGACGCGCGTCGTGGTGTTGATCAGCGGCACCGACAGCTCGATACCGAGGCCGACCTGGTCCACGAGCGTGCAGCGCTCGGCGGCCGCCTGCGCCCCGGCCCCGCCCGGATGAGCGGTGGCGGACGCCTTGACCTGGTTGCTGTACACCGGGGTGAGGCGGACGGCGTCGGTCGTGGCGGCCGAGACGACGACCATGGCGATCGCCGCGACGGTGGTCAGCGCGAGCCCGGCCAGCGGTCGTGACATCCGGTACCCGTAGCCGACCGTGATCTTCAGTGCCCGCAGCCGGAACTTCTCGAACGGCGGGATGTCGTTGCCCGAGGCCAGCAGATGGTCCTGCTGGGCGATGAGCACCCGGCGCGCGTCCTCCTCGCGCCCGGCGGCCTTGTAGACATCGGCGAGCTGCCGGTACGGTTGCGCCGCATAGGGGACCCGAGCGCGCAGGAAAGCGATCCACTCCCGGCGGTCCATCGCCTCGGGCAGGTCGATCGCGTATTTGAGCCCGTCGAGGTTCACCTTGTCCGCGCTGCCGGCCCGGAGGAAGTCCGGCTTGAGGTAGAGGGCCTTGTGCAGCGTGGCGAAGCGCAGGTCAAGGCTGCATTGGTTGCCGCTGTGGCTGGCCATGACGCCGCCGTGGCACTTGAGGCTCCCCTCGACATGGGCTCCGAGCAGCCGTACCACCCCTTCCGGATCGCTGCCGATGGCCCGCATGTTCCTGAGGAAGGCGTCGCCGCCCACCCTGATATTGTCGGCGGCCAGCGCGCCCGCCTGCGCGCTGCTGATCTTTGCTTTGTCCAGGCTGAGCTCGCCGCTGATCACCGCCCCCTTCAGCACCAGGACGCTGACGCCGTCGCGTGCGGCGGGCTCGTCGCCGAGCATGCTCGCGGCCTTGACCGCCTGGAACAGCGCACTGCCGCCGACCCGGACGCGCTCGGCGGTCAAGGCGGGCCCGCGTTCCGCTTCGAGCCTGGCGCCGATGAGGTCGAGGTCTCCCGAGATTTGCGCTCCGATGAGCCGGACCGCGTCCTCGGCCGCCCGTGCGCAGAACTCTGAGTCCGCGCGCGCCGCCTGTGTGCGGAGCTCGGTGCGCAGCAGCAGGTCCCCGTCGGCACGGAAGCCGTCGGCCTCCAGCGCGGATCTCTCCGCCGACACCAACCGGGCTCCGGTGAAATCGGTCTGCCCTCCGATCCGCGCCCCGCTCAGCCGCACGGTGCCGGCGCATTCGACGAACCTGGCGTCCAGCCCGTTGTCGATCCGGACGCCGGCCGCTTCCATGCCGACCAGCTTGGATTTGGCCAGCACCAGCCGCGGCAGATGGGCGAAGCTCAGTTCGAGCACCTCACGAAAAACGCAGCCGACCAGGAAAAGGTTGACCTCGCATTCGAGGCCGTTCAGGCTCAGGCGGCCCTCGATGATCACGCCTTCGAGGCTTACCAGCGGCGGGTGGAGGCGTTTCACATCGGGGTCCGTGAGTAAACCGCGCAGAACCCCGGCTCTTATCGTCCGTTCGGAGGCGGGGACGCCCATAGCGGGGGCGAAGGGAGTGACATGTCCGCTTTTGAGATGTTCGAGTAGTTCCTTTTCGATCTTGTTATGCCAGCTCACCATGATCGCGACTCTAAACTAGACTTCTGTTCATTAGGTGCTGATCCTGAAGTCTGGTACGTTTCCCTTCCATCCTGTCCCGATCGGCGCCGCTGTATCGCGCGGCGCCGGGCTACCGCAGGCAAGGGTGCCGTTGACGCAGCTGTCTTATCGGAACTGGCCCGGTCTGACCTCCCCTTCGCATTATGTTCACGTTGATCACCAAGACCTCGCGGCGGTGCAGGTCGGCCTCCGCCGGGAGGAGGCCCGTCTCGGCGAGGTCGTGGCCTCGCGGGAGGCGCTCCTGGCCGCCTGCGTGCAGGAGCCCTTCGGCGCCTGGTATACGGCCCGCTACCTGAGCTGGCTCGACCGGGCGGTTTGCTCGATCTTCGTACGCGGCGTCCACGCGACCCGGTACAACCTGCGGGAGTTCGGCGGGCGGCTGGCGCCCGTCTCCGTGCACTACCGCGAGGCGGAGGACCTGATCGTCCGCCTGCTGGACCAGCGCGACCAGATCAACGGCTGGGAGATCAACGTGCGCTCGCCCGGCTCGAACTGGTCCCGGACGGATCGGGCCTATGACACGCCTCCCCGGCCTTATCCCCGGCCTGAGATCAACCCCGCGCGCAGCGTACACGGGGACCTTGCGATTCCCCATGTGCCCCTGCATCCGGAGATCATCGAAGCCTATCCGGCGTGGCAGCTCGCCGAGTGGCTTAAATCACTCAAAGCGGGGCGGGTCTGGGATGCGCACCTGGCGGGCGCCGAACATATTTCGGTCGTGACCAAAACCCTCGAAGAACTTCGCGCATTCCTCTACAGGCAGGCCCAGTTGTTGGAGAGGGGATGGTCCGACCGAGCCTCTCCACTAGCGCAGGCAAAGCTCCAACGCATCGATGCCACGATCGGAAGTTCCGTCGATTTCGGCGAAGCGGCGGCGGGCCTGAGGCAGCGGCTGAGCCGGATGCTGGAAGACATCTTCGCCTCGATGCATTCCCGCGACTTATCGCCAGGCCGGTTCGCCGACCAGCAGCTCGTGTCGCTATTTCGCGTGATCAACGAGAACTACCGGTACGCCATCGAATGGTATCCACGTTCCTGGGCCTTCGACCTTCCCTTCGGGGGCATCGAGCCGCCCGGCGCCCAGCCTCCCGATGCGCAGCCTCCCGCGCCGCAACTCCCGCCGTCAGGGCCGCCGCCGGTCGTCCCCGCACGGGAGGGGCCTGCGGGCGGCCGGTCCAGCCCGTTCGCATCGCTGGGGTACGGAGATGTGCCACCGGTGATCGGAGAGTCCCGGGGCCGATGAAGGCTGCGCAGGGGACGGTTGACGTGTGGTTGCCGGTCGGGGGTGAGTCTTTTCCACTGCCGGGAGCGGGGTTTGGGTGGGTCGCCGTGCGCAAGATCTAGCGTGGCAGGTGCACGGTGGGCGGACGCGGTCCGGCGGGAGGTACGGCATGGGGTATGGGAGGTCGGCCAAGCGGGGGGTGGTGCTGGTCGGCGGGGGTGCGGTGCTGGTGACCGGGGTCGCCCTGCTCGTCCTGCCCGGTCCCGGGTTGCTGCTCGTGCTGGCCGGGCTGCTGATCCTCGCGCGCGAGTTCCCGGCCGTGGACCGGTATGTCGAGCCGGTCCGGCATCGTGCGATCCAGGCGGCCGAGGAGAGCGTGACCTCCTGGTGGCGGCTGACCGGGTCGATCCTGACGGGGCTGGGGCTGATCGCGGCGGGCGTCGCCTGGGGGCTGGTGCCCGTCCTGCCGTTCTCCGGGTGGAGCACGGGGTCGGGGCTCATCCTGTCCGGACTCATCCTCTTCGGACTTCTCTACTGGAGCTATCTCCGGGTCAAGAGCCGCCGCTGACGCTTCGTGGCATCACCGCCAGGACGGCCCGCATCTGCGCCGGGGGTTCCGGCGCAGGGCCGTGCTGATCATCGCGGGGGGCGCCGGCGTTCGGATCCGCCTGGTCGGCGATGTTCCTGCGCGCCGCCTGACCGCCGGCGTCCGGATGCGGTCATCCTTGTGCCCAAATGCTTCCGAAAAGGTGCGCTCGATTTGATCCGCGGCCCGGGTATCACCGTGCAATGGGTATGGGCATTGTTCTTCGACTTCTCGTGGCCGCCGGACTCGCGGCCGACGCCATCGTGCACTGGCGGTTCGCGCCGGACATGGCCCCCGGGCCGAACACTCCGGACGACGTCATCCCCGGGGACGACCTGTTCCGCGCGCAGGCCATCGCGGCGGCCGTGGCCGCCGTCCTGGTCCTGGTGTGGGCGCGAAGATGGACGTACGCGATCGCGTTCATCGTCGCGGCGAGCGCCGCCGGCGCCGTCCTGCTGTACTACTTCGTCGACTTCGGGCAGCTCGGCCCGATCCCGCGCATGTACGACCCGCAGTGGTACTCCGACAAGACGATCAGTTTCACCGGGGAGGCGGTGGCGACGATCGCCGCGCTCATCGGCTTCTTCACCGCCGGCCGGAAGGAGCCCGCGGAATCGCACTCCACCAGGACGCCCGTGGGGTAGGAGCCGCCGGGCACCTCTCCGGGCGGCGGCCGGCGACGGGGCCCGGCACGGCCGCGGCGGGCCCGCGCGGGTCGGTGACCTCACCGGCCGACCCGTTCCGGGGCGGGCTCGCCGTGCGCGTCCGCATCGCGGCGGCGCTCGCGCCGCCCGGCCGCCCCGAAGGAGGAACGCCATGAAGGTGCGCATCGACTCTGGACGCTGCCAGGGCCACGGCCGCTGCTACGACCTCGCGCCCGAGATCTTCGGCGAGGACGACGAGGGCTACGGGACGGTCCTCGGCGCCGGCGTCGTCCCGGAAGGCCGGGAGCACGAGGCCCGGCTCGCCGTCGCGAACTGCCCGGAGCGCGCGATCACCGTGGAGGAGGGCTGAGGCATGGCCGCCGACGACCGGTTCACCGGGGCGCGGGACACCACGCCGCTCGGCACCCGCAACGAGGTCATCACCGGGCCGGTCGCCGACTGGGCGACCGACTTCTCCCACCTGGAACCGGAATGGGCGGCCGACCCGTACCCGATCCAGGACGACCTGCGGCGGCGGTGCCCGGTCGCGCGGACCGAGCGGTTCGGCGGCGGCTGGCTGCCGGTCCGCTACGAGGACGTCGCCGCGATCGCCTACGACACCGAGCGCTTCACGTCCCGGTCGGTGGTGATGAGCAACTACCGGCCGCCCGCGGACCTCGCCCCGGTGGGCGTCACGCCGCCGATCTCGTCCGACCCGCCGTTCCACCACGACGCGCGCAAGCTGCTGCTGCCGGCGTTCAAGAAGTCGGCCGTCCAGAAGCTGGAGGCGGGCACCAGGGCGTTCTGCCACGAGCTCGTCGACTCCTTCGAGGGCCGGGACGTCGTGGACGCCGCGCACGACTACGCCCAGCACATCCCGATGCGGGTCATCGCCGACATGCTGGGCTTCCCGCCGGAGGACGGGCCGAGGTTCCGCGAGTTCGTCGAGAACACCCTCGAAGGCGTCAACCTGCCCCCGGACGAGCGCATCGCCCGCATGGACAAGCTGTTCGAGTACCTGTACGAGCAGATCCGCGACCATGTCGACGACCCCCGCGACGACCTCACCACGTACCTGATCAACGCCGAGCTGTACGGGCGGAAGCTCGACGCGTCCCACGTGTCCGGGACGATGGCGCTCCTCCTGATCGCCGGCATCGACACGACGTGGAGCGCGATCGGCGCCTCGCTGTGGCATCTGGCGAAGACCCCGTCCGACCGCGAGCGCCTCGTCGCCGACCCGTCCCTCCTGCCGACGGCGATGGAGGAGTTCCTCCGCGCCTACGCGCCGGTCACCATGGCGCGGCTGGTGAAGGAGGACATGCACTGGCGCGGCGTCGACATGAAGGCCGACGACTGGGTCCTGCTGTCCTTCCCGGCGGCCAACCGCGACCCGGCGCAGTTCGACCGAGCGGACGAGGTCGTCATCGACCGGGAGGTCAACCGCCACGCCGCCTTCGGCCTCGGCATCCACCGCTGCCTCGGCTCGCACCTGGCCCGCATGGAGCTCCGGGTGGCCTTGGAGGTCTGGCTGGAACGCGTCCCCGTCTTCACCTTGGCGGACCCGTCGGCGGTGACATGGGCCGCGGGCCAGGTCCGCGGCCCCCGCACCCTTCCCCTCCGCGTCGAGCGCTGATCACCAGGGGATGGGGCCGTCATCGTCGAAGAAGCCGCCGGTCGGGCCGCCGTCGGGGAGCCGGGCGAGGCGGATCGCGATCGCCGCGCCCTGCTCGGGGGTGCGGACGCCGCGGAAGCCGTTGAGGTCCGTCGCGCAGAAGCCGGGGCAGCCGGCGTTGATCAGGATGCCGGTGTCCTTCAGCTCCTTGGCGTACTGGACGGTGACCGCGTTGAGGAACGACTTCGACGGCGCGTAGGCCGCCGAGATCGGGCCCGTCTCGGCGCCGGGCTCGCTCTGCCGCGTGATGGAGCCGACGGTGC
>NZ_JBIQHY010000020.1:5181-53595 GCF_044508335.1 Actinomadura sp. | reverse complement strand
ATCGGGCCCGTCTCGGCGCCGGGCTCGCTCTGCCGCGTGATGGAGCCGACGGTGCGGTACTTCGTCGCCGTCGCCGAGGAGCTGCACTTCGGGCGGGCCGCCGAGCGGCTCGGCATCGCGCAGCCGCCCCTCTCGCGGGCGATCAAGCAGCTGGAGCGGCGCCTCGGGGTGACCCTGCTCGAACGCACCAACCGGGCCGTCGCGCTGACGGAGGCCGGGGAGGTGCTCCTGCGCGAGGGGCGGGCGGCTCTGAACGCGGTCGCGGCCGCCGAGCGGCGCACCCGCCGCGCCGCCCGTGCCGAGCCCCGCCTCGTCCTGGTCACGAAGGCCGTCGCGTCCAGCGAGCTGCTTTCGAAGCTGCTCGACGCGTACGCCGCCGAACCCGGCGCGATCGCCGTCGACGTGCTGCTGTGCGGGCCCGGCGAGCAGGAGCGGCTGCTGCGCGACGGGCGGGCCGACGTGGCGCTGCTGCACCTGCCGTTCGACTCGACCGCCGGGCTCGACACCGAGGAGCTGCGCACGGAGGACCAGGTGGCGCTGCTGCCCTCGGGGCACCCCCTCGCCGCCCGGACCCGCCTGCGGATGGCCGACGTCACCGATCTCCCCGACCTGCCGCTGCCGCGCTGGCCGGACGCCGACGGCGCCTACCCGGACGGTCCCGGCCCGCAGGTGCGCGACCACGCGCAGCTGCTGCAGCTCATCGCGCTCGGCCGCGCCGCGGCGGTCCTCCCCGAGTCGTGCCGGGCGTACCTGCGCGACGGCCTCGCCGCCGTCCCGGTCCTGGACGCGCCGAAGGTGACGACGGTGATCGCCTGGCCGCCGCACAGCCGCTCCCGGGCCCTGGCCGCCCTGATCCGGACCGCCACCGCCCTCTAGATCGTCCCCGCGGCGGGAATGCGGCGGCAGAGCCTTCCGGTTGATCTGGCGCGGAAGGGAAGGTGACGCCGATGACGTCCTCATCGACCACCATGCGGGCGGTCCGCCTCTCCGGCCCGGGCCCGGTGGACGACCTGCGGCCGGCCACGCTCCCGCTCCCGCCCGTCCGGGACGGCTGGGTGCGCGTCCGCGTCGAGGCGTTCGGCGTCAACCGCTCGGAGCTGAAGCTGCGGCTGGGGGTGAGCGAGGGCGTCACCTTCCCCCGGGTGCCGGGCATCGAGGCCGCCGGAACCGTCGACGCGGCGCCCGCCGGCAGCGGGCTCGCCGCCGGTCAGAAGGTCGTCGCGATGATGGGGGACATGGGCCGCACCTACGACGGCGGCTACGCCGAGTACACGTCGGTGCCGCTGTCGCAGGTCATCCCGGTCGACACCGAGTTGCCCTGGGAGGTGCTGGGCGCGCTGCCGGAGATGGTGCAGACCGCCTACGGCTCCCTGACCACGGGCCTGGACCTGCAGCCAGGTCAGACCGTCCTGATCCGCGGCGGCACCTCCTCGGTGGGCCTGGCCGCCGCCGCGCTGGCCGCCTGGCGCGGCGCCACGGTGCTGGCCACCACGCGCCGGGCCGGCCGCCTCGCCTTCCTGGCGGACCGCGGCATCGACCACCCCCTGCTCGACACCGGCGAGGTCGCGCCCGCCGTACGCGAACTCTTCCCGGACGGTGTCGACGCCGCACTCGATCTCGTCGGGACGCCCACCCTGCCCGACACCCTGCGCGCGGTGCGCGTGCACGGCACGGCCTGCTTCGCCGGCAGCCTCTCCAATCAGTGGACGGTGCGGGACTTCTCACCGAACGAGTACATCCCGAGGGGCGTGCGCCTGGCGGGCTACTTCGGCGACGTCGACGACCTGCCCCGGGACGTCTTCCAGGAGATCCTCGACGCGGTCGCGGCGGGCCGCCTCGCCTTTCCCGTCGACCGCGTCTACGACGGCCTGGAGCAGGTGAGGCAGGCCCACGACGACATGGAGCACAACCGCGCGACCGGCAAGCTCGTCGTCCGCGTCCGGCACTAGAACGGCGGAGCCGGGGCCGCGGGGTCCGTGGTCGTCCCGCGGCCGTGGCTCCGCCGGGCGGCCTAGCGGGGGAGGCGGGCGGCCAGCCGCGGCAGGATGCGGAGGGCGTTGGTCCGGGTGATGGCGCGGTGCGCGCGGTGGTCGATCGCCGGGTCGCGGTCGAGGTCACGGGTGTTGAGGGCGACCTCGGGGGCCGTGTTGGCGGGCCAGTCGGTGCCGAACAGGACGCGGTCCGCGCCGACGGCGCTGAGCAGGGTCGGGCTGGCGTAAGGGGAGGTCGGCAGGGCCGTGTCGTAGTGGAAGCGGCGGAGTGCCGACCGCATGTTCCCCGGGTACGGGCCGTCGTCCTCCCGGTGCGAGCGCTCGGCGCGGCCCGCCATGTACGGCAGGAAGCCGCCGCCGTGGGACAGGACGACCGACACGCGGCGGTGGCGGTCGAGGGTGCCGGCGGCGATGAGGCTGAGCGCGGTGCGGACGGTGTCGAGCAGGTAGTCGGCGAGCCAGTCCCCGACCTGCGGCGCCTCCACGATCCCCTTGGGGGCGACCGGGTGGACGAACACGACCGAGCGGCGCCGGTCGAGTTCGGCGAACAGCGGCTCGAACATCGGGTCGCCGAGGTAGCGGCCGTCGGCGGAGGTGTTGAGGAGGACGCCGTCCGCGCCGAGGTCGTCCAGCGCGTGGGCGGCCTGCGCGACGGCCAGGTCCGGGTGGAGCATCGCCACGTTGGCGAAGAAGCCGAACCGGGTCGGGTGGTCGCGCGCGAGCTCGGCGAGCGACTCGTTGCACACCTGGACGCCCGAGGCGGCCGCCGCCCGGTCGAGGAAGACCTCGGCGGGCACCGGGGCGGACGCCACGCCCGCGGCGATGCCGTTGGCGTCCATGGTCCGCAGCGTGCTCGACAGGGTCCACTGGGCCCAGGACGGCCCGCCCGTCTCGGGGATCAGTCCCTGCTCGACCGCCCAGCGCCGCATGGCGGGCGGGACGGCGTGGTGGTGGGTGTCGATCCTGCCGCGCGACGTCTTGGGGGCGGCCGGGGCGGCCGCGGCGCTCCGTGGCACGGCGACCGTCGCTGCGGCGGCGGCCAGGCCGGACAGCTGAAGGGCGCGCCGGCGGGTCATGTCGGGCATGGGTGTTCTCCCTCTGCTCGTTGCGCCGCCCACGCTACTCTCACTAGAGAAAGTCTCAGATGAGACTATATCAGGACGCCCTACCATGAGGCCATGCTGGACGACCTGCTCGAACGGATCCTGGCCGAGGAGGGCGACGCCGCCGCGCGGCACGTGGGGCTCGGCATGCTGCTGGCCGCCGCGCACGGCCGGAGCCGCGCCGCGATGAACGACGAGCTGCGCCCGCTGGGCATCGACGTGCGCGAGTTCACGATGCTGGTCGCCCTGGACATGTACGGGCCGTCCAGCCAGCGGCGCCTCATCGACCTGACCGGCATCGACAAGTCCACGATGGTGCGCATCGTCGACGAGCTGGAACGCGGCGGGCTGGTCCGGCGCGAGCGGGTGCCGGAGGACAGGCGCGCGCACTCCATCACGCTGACCGCCGAGGGCCGCCGGACGCTGGAGAGCGGGCGGCGCGCCGGCGCCGAGGTGGGCGAGCGGCTCTTCGGCCGGCTCCGGCCGGACGAACGCGACCGGCTGGTCGCCCTGCTCCGCCGCCTGGCCGAGCCCGCACCCCGCTAGCAAAGCCACGGTTTACTGGAACGGCTGACTCGTGTGCGGTCTTCGTTTACGCTCTCCCCATGCATGATCATGTCGTGCGCGTTTCGGCCGTGCTGCTCGCCGGCGCCGTCGCGTTCACCGCGCCGGCCGTCCCCGCACGGGCGGCCGCGCCGGGCGACCTGCGAAGCGACCTGCGGAGCGACCTCGACGCGATCCTCGCCGACCCGCGGCTCGACGGCGCCGCAGTCGGCGCGGTGGTGCGCGACGCGCGGACCGGCGCGGTGCGGTACTCGCGCGGGGCCGCCGCGCCGGTGCTGCCGGCCTCGAACCTGAAGATCTACACCTCCAGCGCGGCGCTGTCGCTGCTCGGGACGGGGTACCGGTTCCGCACGAGCGTGCACGCCGGAAAGGTGTCCGGTCCGTCGGTGAAGGGGGACCTGTACCTGAAGGGCACCGGCGACCCGACGATGCGCGCCGCCGACTACGACCGGCTCGCCGCCCAGGTCGCCGCGAAGGGCATCCGCCGGGTGGAGGGCGACCTGGTCGCGGACGACACCTGGTTCGACGACGTCCGGACGCCGTCCCACTGGGACCCCACCGACTTGCAGTACTACTACGCGGCGCCCATCTCCGCGCTCAACGTCGCGCCGAACGACGACTTCGACACCGGCTCGGTCAGCGTGTCGGTCACGCCCGGCGAGGAGGGGGAGCCCGTCCGGGTCGGGCTCGCCCCGGCCACGGACGTCCTCAAGATCGACAACAGGGCGGTCACGGGACGGCCGGGCTCGTCGTCCACGCTGTCGATCGACCGGGCCAACGGCAGCGACACCCTCGTGGTGACAGGTTCCTATCCGGCGGGCGCCACGACCTTCACCACCCTGCGCACGGTGCGGAAGCCGACGATGTACGCGGCGGACGTGTTCCGCAAGGCGCTGCGCGCCCACGGCGTCCAGGTGAAGGGCACGACCGGGCGCGGCCGGACGCCCGCACGGGCGGCGCGGATCGCCTCCCGCGAGTCCATGCCGCTGTCCCGCCTGATGGTGCCGTTCCTCAAGCTGAGCAACAACATGATCGCCGAGATCCTGGTCAAGGCGATCGGCCGCAAGGCGAAGGGCGAGGGCAGCTGGGACGCCGGGCTCCCGGTCATCGAGCGGTACGCCCGCTCCCTCGGCGTCCCGTCCGCGCGGCTGGAGATGGCCGACGGGTCCGGGCTGTCGCGGCTCGACCGCACGACCGCCGGGGACGTGAGCACCGCGCTCGGCCGGGTGCGGAAGGCGCGCTGGTTCCCGGTCTGGTACCGGGCGTTGCCGGTCGCCGGCGACCCCGACCGCATGGTGGGCGGCACGCTGACGTCGCGGATGCGCGGCACGCCCGCCGCCGGGAACGTCCACGCGAAGACGGGCACGCTGACCGGCGCCACGGCCCTGTCGGGCTACGTGACCGACAAGGCCGGGCGCCGGCTGGTCTTCTCGGTGATCCTCAACGGCTACGCGGGCGGCGCGCCCAAGGACATCGAGGACAGGATCGCGGTCCGCCTCGCCGGCGGCACGTCCTCGTCCGTACTGCGGACCAGGACCACGCAGGCGGGCCCGCAGGTGGAGTGCTCCTGGATCAAGCACTGCTGACCGGCGGTCACCTGTCCCGCGCGTCGCGGATCATGTCGCGGACCCGGTCGACCATCGCGACCAACGGCCCGGCCAGCATGTTCCTGGTCGCCGTCTCGGTGCCCGGATGCGGGTGGGTGGGGGCGGTGGCCTCGGCGGCGCGGACGGCGGCGGCGAAGCCCCTCAGCTGGGCGGGGCTGAACTCGTCCTTGAGCCGGTCGAACTCGTAGCGCTCCTCGGCGCGGGCATGGGTCAGCACGTCCATGCGCAGCTTGTCGAGGGACTTCATGAAGCGCGGGTCGTCGACGTCCATGCCGTCCAGCTCCGACAGCAGCTCCTTGGCCTGGCGCTCCTCGGCGAGCCGCTCGTCCACGATGCCGTCGCCGCCGGGCAGCCGCCGGGCGACCGGGTGGATGATCTCCTCCTCGGCCGTCTCGTGGATGGCGAGCAGCTTGACCAGCTCCTGGAAGGACTTCCTCCGCTCGTCGCCGTCGGAGCCCATCACCTCGTCGAACAGGTCCCTGATCCGCCCGTGCTGGGCCCTCAGCAGGTCGATGACGTCTCCGGTCGTCTCGGCGTTCCGGGGTGTGGTCTGCATCGGTGTGTTCCTCGGTCCCTCGGTGGCGTGCCGTCCCGACGACGGCCGGACGGGTGGGGTACCCCGGGCCGCCCCCGGTAAGCGGGCCGTGGACGGGGCATGAGCAAAAACCCCGTCGGCAATCCGGAATCACGGCGCGAAGCCCGTGCGGAACCGGGCTCCCCGGGTAGGGGCGCAGTCCACAGCAGTCCGACAGCCGAAGGAAAGGGTGAGCCTGGTGGCATTCAACCCGCTCGAGCACCGCGGCATCCCATTGGAGGACCAGCTGCGCAACTGGGCGCAGCTGGACGTCGCGCCGGTCGACCCCGACCACTCCGATCCCTACACCCGGTGCCGCATCATCGCGATGAACGGGATCGAGGTGGAGGCCATCATGTTCAGCCACCACTTCGCCCGGATCAGCCCCGACCCCGAGGTCAAGCAGCAGCTCGCGAGCGTCCGCTACATAGAGGCGCAGCAGCAGAAGGTCGTCAACTGGCTGCTGCCCGGCCAGGCGTCGGTCCTGGAGACCACGCTGGCCTACGAGCAGGTCGCGGTCGACCTGACCGGGTGGGTGGCCCGCATGGAGCCCGACCCCTACCTCAAGCAGTCCTACAACTTCGGGCTGCTGGAGGACTTCGACCACCTGTACCGGTACGCCAACCTGTACGAGATCATCGAGCACCGCAAGGCCGAGAAGATCGTCGACCAGCTCACCGAGGTCATGCCGGGACGGCCCGGATACCTGCAGCACCGCGACCCGATCGACAACGTCCGCCAGCCCTACGACCGCAACGCCGCCGCGCCCATCTCCAAGCTGCACGCGCTGACCATCATGTCGGCCGAGCAGCAGACGATGAACTTCTACATGAACATGGGCCCGCTCTACATGGAGCCGATCGCCCGGCAGCTCTACCAGGAGATCGGCCTGGTGGAGGAGGAGCACGTCACGCACTACGAGTCGCTGGTCGACCCGGGCGAGACCTGGTGGGAGCGGCTGGTCAACCACGAGTACAACGAGTGCTACATGTACTACTCGTTCATGCAGACCGAGACCGACCCGCGCGTCAAGGGCATCTGGGAGCTGCACCTGAACATGGAACTGGAGCATCTGCGCATCGCCTGCGACCTGATGCGCCGCCACGACGGCCGCGACCCGGAGAGCGTGCTGGCCCCCGAGCTGCCCGAGCCGGTCACCTTCGAGCCCAACAAGGAGCTGGTCCGCGAGCTGCTCGCCACCCAGATCGACTGGACGACGCTCGGCACCGGGTACGTCCAGGAGGCCCACCAGCGGTTCGAGGCGTACCAGGACAGGATCAACGCCGAGCGGGGCGCGCAGGAGCGCGTCATCGACGAGCACCGCGACAAGTTCGGCGACGAGTACCGGCTGGAGACCGACGGCCCGCACCCCGTCGAGCGGCTCCGCGACAAGCCCGCCAGGCAGGCGTGATGAACGAAGGGTGCGCCGAACCGCTCGACGACTCCCGCTGGAGCGCGGATCCGCCGACAATGGTCTGACGGGCCCCTGCGTGGGTAGACCTCGCATACGGTGCATGAGCACGGGGAGACCGGGCACAAGAGGCTACGACTGTGCTCCGGCCCCGTGCTCGCCGGCCGGGAGGGCCCGTCGGCCCGAGCATGTTCGTGATCGGAGAGGTACATGAACACCGTCCCCGCGCCCGCCACCCCGGAACCGCACCTGCTCGCCGGACGCTGGCAACTGCCGAGCGGCCGGGCGGCCGTGGGCAACGTCCGGGGCATCATCCGCGGCGCCCTGCAGTCGTGGGGTCTCGGCCCGGCCGCGGCCGGCCTCGCCGACCGCGTGGCGCCGCTGATCCAGGACCTCGCGACGCGGACCGCCACCCGCTGCCGCGGCCCGCTCGTGCTGCGGCTGGAACTCCACCAGCCCGCGCGGCTGCTGCTCGGCGAGATCCACGACTCGGCCGCCGACCGCCGTCCGGGCTCGCACCTCGCGGCGATCGCCGTCACCTACGGCCGGCGCCGCGCGGTCGGCGGCGCGGCCGCCTGGTACACGCACGCGTTCGTGTGGCCGACCCTCCCCGCCCCGGCGGGGGCCTGACCCGCACCGGCGGCGATCATGTTTGCCCGCCTCCGTCCGGGAAGGTAGGCGGGGGTCCGCCTCGACGCCGCCGGGAAGGTCATGGTCACATCGCGAGCCGTCCGCTGGATCCTGCCCCTGGCGCTGCTGCCGGCCTGGCTGGTCATCGGCGGGACGCTCGGCCCGTACGCGGGCAAGCTGGGTGAGGTCGCCACCAACGAGCAGTCGTCGTTCCTGCCGCAGAGCGCCGAATCGACGCAGGTCCTCGAACAGGAGGCCGCGTTCGAGAAGGACCAGACGATCCCCGCCATCGTGGTGTGGACGGCCAGGCAGGGCGGCGTCTCGGCCGAGCAGCGGGCGGCGGCGCAGCGCACGCTCGCCTCGATGCGGGGCATCCCCTACGTCACCGGTGCGCCGTCCCCGGTCGTGCCGTCGAAGGACGGGGCGGCGCTGACCGGTGTCGTGCAGGTCCGGTCCGATGTGGGCGAGCACAGCAAGGACACGGTGGACGACATCCGCGCGGCCGCAGCGAAGGTCCCCGGGACCCGCGCGTACGTGGCCGGACCCGCGGCCACCCAGGCCGACCTGTCCGACGCGTTCTCCGGCGTCGACACGATGCTCATCGGCGTGGCGGTCCTCGTCGTCCTGCTGATCCTGCTGCTGGTGTACCGGAGCCTCCTGCTCCCTTTCGTGATCATCCTCGGGTCGGTGTTCGCCCTCGGCCTCGCCAGCGCGATCGCCTACTACCTGGCGAGGCAGGACACGGTGACGGTGGACGGCCAGGTGCAGGGCATCCTGTCGATCCTGGTCATCGGCGCCTGCACCGACTACGCGCTGCTGCTGTCCGCCCGGTTCCGCGAGGAGCTCGCCGGCGGTGCCCCGCGGGCGGCGGCGCTGCTGCACGCGTGGCGCCGGTCGGCGGGCGCCATCGCCGCGAGCGCCGGCACCGTGGCCATGGGCCTGATCGCCCTGCTGCTCAGCGACCTGTCCAACAACCGGGCGCTCGGGCCGGTCGGCGCCATCGGCATCGCCTGCGCGCTGCTGAGCGCGCTCACCTTCCTGCCCGCCGCCCTGCTCCTGCTGGGACGCTCGGTGTACTGGCCCGCCCGGCCGCACCCCGACCGCGACGGGGCGTCCAGGCACCGCGTCTGGGAGCGGGTCGCGCGCCTGCTGGACCGCCGTCCGCGCCGCGTCTGGGCGGGTTCCCTGATCGTGCTGGTCGCCTGCGCCGCGTTCATGCCCACCCTCCGCACGCACGGGGTGCCGCTGAGCGAGACGTTCGTGGGCGAGGCCCCCTCGGTGACGGCGCAGGACGTCCTCAACGCGCACTATCCCGGCGGGTCGGGCAACCCGGCGGTGGTGCTCACCAACGCGCCCGCGCTGCCGCAGGTCGTCGACGCCGCGGGCCAGGTCGAAGGCGTCTCGGAGGTCAGGCCCCGGACGCGGGGCGGGGCGCCCCTCGTGGTCGACGGCCGCGTCCTGGTGGACGTCACGCTGCAGTCCGCCGCCGACACCGAAGCCGCCCGGGACACCGTCGACCGCCTGCGGGACAGGCTGCACGCCGTTCCCGGGGCCGGCGCGCTCGTCGGCGGCTACACCGCCCAGCAGGCCGACACCCTGGCCGCCGCAGAGCACGACCGGACCGTCATCATCCCGGTCGTCCTCGGCATCATCGTGGTGATCCTGATCGTCCTGCTCCGCTCCCTGGTGATGCCGCTGCTGCTCGTCGCGACCGTCGCGCTCAACTACCTGGCGACCCTCGGCGTCGCCGCGCTCGTCTTCCAGCACCTGCTCGGCTTCACCGCCACCGACCCGTCGGTTCCGCTGTACGGGTTCGTGTTCCTGGTCGCCCTGGGCGTCGACTACAACATCTTCCTGATGACCAGGGCGCGCGAGGAGTCCCTGCGGTACGGCCCGCGCGACGGAGTCCTGCGGGGGCTCACCACGACCGGCGGCGTCATCACCTCGGCGGGCGTGGTGCTCGCCGCGACGTTCGCGGCCCTCTCCGTCATCCCGCTGGCGTTCCTTGTCCAGATCGCGTTCATCGTGGCGTTCGGCGTCCTGATGGACACCCTGCTCGTCCGCTCGCTGCTGGTCCCCGCCATCGTGCGGGACGCGGGACCCCCCACCTGGTGGCCCGGTGTCCTGTCCCGCCGCTGAAACTCAGTCGACGCCCGCGCTGCCGCTCCGCCGCTCCAGCATCACGACATCGCGCCAGCGCCCGTGGTGGCGACCGAGCCGCTCACGCGTCCCGACCGTGCGGAACCCGGCCGCGTGGTGGAGCCGCAGGCTCGCGGTGTTCTCCGGGAAGACGCCGGTCTGGATCGTCCAGATCCCGCCGGCCTCGGTGGAGGCGATGAACGCCTCGAGCAGCGCTTTGCCGACACCACGCCCCCGAGCCTCCGCGGCCACATAGATGCTGTGCTCGACGACCCCGGCGTAACAGCACCGCTCCGAAACCGCCGCCGCGGCGATCCAGCCGAGCACTCCGCCGTCACCGCCGACGGCAACGAACCGGTGCTCGGGGAGCCTGCCCGCGTCAAAGACCTCCCAGGCGGGCGCGACGGTCTCGAAACTGGCATCTCCAGTGTCCAGACCGGCCTGATAGATCGCCAGCACTCGCTCTGCGTCCTGCGGAAGCATCGCACGGACGCCCGTTTCCGAATCACCCATCGCGTGTCGAAGCTAGCGACAAAAGCGCACCAACGCCATGATCCGGGCCGCACCGAGGCCACTGTGACTATGCACACCAGAGTCGAGCCCGAGCTGACGGAGGGCCCGCGAGGTGCGGGCCGCCGGGCGGCCCCGGACTTGACGGTGACCGAGCAGCCCGCGCGGGTGCTGGGGATGGTGCTGGGGCGGGCATTTTTACATCGAGCTTTCGTATGAAAGGCGGCTCGGTGGTTGGGGGTGTTCGGGCCCGGGTAGTTGTGATCGCGCACGCGCTCCGGGATCCGTGAGGCGAGGTGGTGGCATGTCATCGGTGACGCAGGACGGGGAGCGGCCCCGGAGATTGCTGGCACCGCTGCTGCCGAAAGGGGAGCCCGTCGAGAGCCTCCTGCGGCAGGCGCAGTTCTTCGTCCCCGGCAAGCCGTCGGACGACTACCGCATGCTGAACCGGCGGGGCGGGCGCGGGGCCGAGGAGTTCTACCGGGAGCGCTGGCGGCACGACAAGGAGGTGCGGTCCACCCACGGGGTGAACTGCACCGGGTCGTGCTCGTGGAAGGTGTACGTCAAGGACGGCATCATCACCTGGGAGACCCAGCAGACCGACTACCCGTCGGTCGGCCCCGACTCGCCGGAGTACGAGCCGCGCGGCTGCCCGCGCGGGGCGTCGTTCTCCTGGTACACCTACTCGCCGTCGCGGGTGCGGTACCCGTATGTGCGGAGTCCGCTGCTGACGCTGTGGCGGGAGGCGCGGCAGCGGCACGCCGACCCGGTGGCCGCCTGGGCGGAGATCACCGGCGACCCCGAGAAGACCGCCGCGTACAAGACCGCGCGCGGCAAGGGCGGGTTCGTCCGGTCGTCGTGGCCGGAGGTCACCGAGATGATCGCGGCCGCGCACGTGCACACGGTCAAGGAGTACGGGCCCGACCGGGTGGTCGGGTTCACCCCCATTCCGGCCATGTCGATGGTGTCGTATGCGGCCGGGACGCGCTTCCTGTCGATGATCGGCGGGACGATCCTGTCGTTCTACGACTGGTACGCCGACCTGCCGATCGCGTCGCCGCAGGTGTTCGGGGACCAGACCGACGTGCCGGAGTCCGGCGACTGGTGGAACTCGTCGTACCTGGTCATCTGGGGCACCAACCTGCCCATCACGCGGACCCCGGACGCGCACTTCATGACGGAGGCCCGCTACCGGGGGCAGAAGGTCGTGGTCGTCTCGCCCGACTACTCCGACCACACCAAGTTCGCCGACGACTGGCTCGCGGCGGCGCCCGGCACGGACGGCGCGCTGGCGATGGCGATGGGCCACGTGGTGCTGACCGAGTTCTTCCGCGACCGGCAGGTGCCGTACTTCACCGAGTACGTCAAGACCTACACCGACCTGCCGTTCCTCGTGACGCTGGAGGAGCACGGCGAAGCCGTCCGCCCGGGCCGGTTCCTCACCGCCGCCGAGCTCGGGGACGCCGGCGAGGGCGCCGCGCACAAGCCCGTGCTGCTCGACGCCCGCACCGGCGAGCCGGTCGCGCCCAACGGGTCGCTGGGGTTCCGCTACACCGAGTCGGGGGCGGGGAAGTGGAACCTGGAGCTGGGCGAGGTCGACCCGCTGCTGACCCTGTACGGGCGGCACGAGGACGCGGTGCCGGTCGACCTGCCGCGCTTCGACATCGGGGAGACCGAGGGCGGGGCGGTCGTCCGCCGCGGCGTGCCGGCGACGCGGGTCGGCGGACGGCTCGTGACGACGGTGTTCGACCTGCTGATGGCGCAGTACGCGGTGCCGCGCGACGGGCTGCCCGGCGACTGGCCGGACGGGTACGGCGACGCCGCGCAGCCGAACACGCCCGCCTGGCAGGAGGAGATCACCTCCGTCCCGGCGGCGGCCGCGATCCGGGTGGCGCGGGAGTTCGCCCGCAACGCCGAGCTGTCGCGCGGCCGGTCGATGATCTGCATGGGCGGCGGGACGAACCACTGGTACCACTCCGACCAGATCTACCGGGCGTTCTTCACGCTGACGATGCTGTGCGGCTGCCAGGGCGTGAACGGCGGCGGCTGGGCGCACTACGTGGGGCAGGAGAAGGTGCGCCCGCTGACCGGCTGGCAGCAGGCGGCGTTCGCGCTGGACTGGCAGCGCCCCACCCGGCACATGACCGGCACCTCGTTCTTCTACCTGCACACCGACCAGTGGCGGTACGAGACGTTCGGGCCCGGCGAGATGGCCGGCCCGCTCGGCCGCGGCCTGTTCCGGGGGCGGACGTTCGCCGACTGCGTGGCGCAGGCGTCCCGGCTCGGCTGGACGCCGTCGCATCCGGGGTTCGACCGGAACCCGCTCGACCTCGCCGACGAGGCCGAGCGGGCGGGGCGGCCCGTCGCCGACCACGTCGTGGACGAGCTGAAGTCCGGCCGGCTCGGGTTCGCCTGCGAGGACCCGGACGCGCCGCGGAACTGGCCGCGGGTGATGACGATCTGGCGGGCCAACGTCCTCGGCTCCTCGGGCAAGGGCATGGAGTACTTCATGCGGCACCTGCTCGGCACCGACGACGCCGTCCGGGCCGAGGAGTCGCCGCCCGGCCTGCGCCCCGCCGAGGTGGCCTGGCGGGACGAGGCGCCGCGCGGCAAGCTCGACCTGCTCACCACCATCGACTTCCGGATGACGAGTTCGTGCACGTACGCCGACATCGTCCTGCCGGCGGCCACCTGGTACGAGAAGCACGACCTGTCCAGCACGGACATGCATCCGTTCGTGCACTCGTTCAACCCGGCGATCGCGCCGCCGTGGGAGTCGCGCACCGACTTCGACGCGTTCCGGCTCATCGCCGAGGAGTTCTCCAGGCTCGCCGCCGTCCACCTCGGCACCCGCACCGACGTGCTCCCGGTGCCGCTGATGCACGACACCCCGGACGAGACGGCGCAGCCGGGCGGCCGGGTCCTGGACTGGAGGGCGGGCGAGTGCGAACCGGTCCCCGGCGTGACCATGCCCAAGCTCGTGACGATCGAGCGCGACTACACGGCGGTCGCGGCGAAGATGGCCGCGCTCGGCCCGCTGGTCGACACGCTCGGGACGTCCAACAAGGGCGTCACGTGGAAGCCGGCGGGCGCGGTCGAGTACCTGCGCGAGGCCAACGGCGTCGTGCGCGGCGGGGTCGGGGACGGCCGTCCGTCCCTGGCCAGGGACGTGCATCTCGCCGAGGCGATCCTGGCGCTGTCGGGCACCACGAACGGACGTGTCGCGCTGCAGGGCTGGGAGGCGCTCGAAGAGCGGACCGGGATGGACCTCGCCGACCTCGCCGAGGAGCGCTCCGGCGAGCACATCTCGTTCACCGACACCCAGGTGCAGCCGCGCGCGGTCATCACCAGCCCGGAGTGGTCGGGCAGCGAGTCGGGCGGACGGAGATACTCGCCGTTCACCGTCAACGTCGAGCGGAAAAAGCCCTGGCACACGCTCACCGGGCGGATGCACTTCTTCCTCGACCACGACTGGATGCACGAGTACGGCGAGGCGCTGCCGACCTACCGGCCGCCGCTGAGCTACGTCCGGCACTTCTCCGGTGAGCTGGGCGTCCGGGAGGAGGGCCGGCCGGAGGTCACCGTCCGGTACCTCACCCCGCACTCGAAGTGGTCGATCCACTCGGAGTACCAGGACAACCTGCACATGCTGCGGCTGTTCCGCGGCGGCCCGGTCATCTGGATGAGCCCGGCCGACGCCGCGAAGATCGACGTCCGGGACAACGACTGGATCGAGGCGTACAACCGCAACGGCGTGGTGGCCTGCCGGGCGGTCGTCACGCACCGGATGCCGCGCGGCACGGTCTTCATGTACCACGCGATGGACCGGCACCTGATGACGCCGAAGTCGGAGCTGTCCGGCTGGCACGGCGGCTCCGACAACTCGCTGACCCGCCTGGTGATCAAGCCGACCCATCTGATCGGCGGCTACGGCCAGTTCAGCTACGCGTTCAACTACTACGGCCCGACCGGCAACCAGCGGGACGAGGTCGCCGTGATCCGCAAGCGCTCCCAGGAGGTGCAGTTCTGATGCGGCCGATGGCGCAGATGGCGATGGTGATGAACCTCGACAAGTGCATCGGCTGCCATACCTGCTCGGTCACCTGCAAGCAGACCTGGACCAACCGCCCGGGCACCGAGTACGTGTACTTCAACAACGTCGAGACCAAACCCGGCCTCGGCTACCCGCGCCGGTACGAGGACCAGGAGCAGTGGAAGGGCGGCTGGACGCTCGACCGCAAGGGCCGCCTCCAGCTCAAGGCCGGCGGGCGGCTCAGCAAGCTGCTCGCCATCTTCTACAACCCGAACCTGCCGTCCATCGACGACTACGGCGACCCGTGGACCTACGACTACCAGACGGTCATCCACGCCCCGCTCGGCACGCCGAACCCGAGCGCGCACTCCATCTCGGCGCTCACCGGCCGCGACATGAACCTGAAGTGGGGCAGCAACTGGGACGACGACCTCGCGGGCGCGCCCGAGCACGCGGTCGACGACCCCGACCTCGCCGGGATCGAGGACCGGGTCAAGATGGAGTTCGAGCAGGTGTTCATGTTCTACCTGCCGCGCATCTGCGAGCACTGCCTCAACCCGTCGTGCGTCGCGTCCTGCCCGTCCGGCGCGATGTACAAGCGGGCGGAGGACGGCATCGTGCTCGTCGACCAGGACCGCTGCCGCGGCTGGCGGTTCTGCGTGTCCGGCTGCCCGTACAAGAAGGTGTACTTCAACCACCGCACCGGCAAGGCGGAGAAGTGCACGCTCTGCTTCCCGCGCATCGAGGCCGGGCAGCCGACCATCTGCTCCGAGACGTGCGTCGGCCGGCTCCGCTACCTGGGCCTCTTCCTCTACGACGCCGACAAGGTCACCGAGGCCGCCGCCACGCCCGACGAGCAGGACCTCTACGAGGCGCAGCTGTCGGTGTTCCTCGACCCCTTCGACCCGGAGGTGCAGCGGGAGGCGGCCGAGGCGGGCATCCCCGCCGACTGGATCGAGGCGGCCAAGCGCTCCCCGGTCTACTCGCTCGCCGTCCGGCACCGGGTGGCCCTGCCGCTGCACCCGGAGTACCGGACGCTGCCGATGGTCTGGTACATCCCGCCGCTGTCCCCGGTCGCGGACGTCGCGCACTCCGCCGGCTACGACGCCGACGACCCCGACCGGGTGTTCGCCACCATCGACGAGCTGCGCATCCCCATCGAGTACCTCGCCAACCTGTTCACCGCGGGGAAGGCCGAGACAGTCCGGGACGTGCTGCGCAAGCTCGCCGCCGTCCGCGCCGTCCAGCGCGCGGCGCAGCTCGGCCGCGACCTCGGCGAGGACCTGCCCGCGTCGGTCGGCTCCACCCCGGAGGAGCTCGACGACCTGTACCGGCTGCTCGCCATCGCCAAGTACGAGGAGCGCTACGTCGTCCCGAAGGCGCACGCCGAGGACGCCGGGCGGCTCATGGCCCAGCACGAGCAGCTGTTCTGCAGCCTCGACACCGAGGGCGGCCCCGGCATGGGCGGGAACGGCCCGCCGAGCGTTGAGAGCTTCCATCCGGGCGAGGTACGCGGCGGCGCCGGCACGTTCCGCGGCGACGACGGCAGGACGCACTTCAACCTGCTCGGCTGGGACGGCCGCGGCGACGCGCCCCACCTCTTCCCCGAAGGGGGCGCGACGTGAGCGGCCCCTACAAGCTGGCGTCGGTGCTGCTGCAGTACCCGACGGAGGCGCTGTTCGAGGGGCTCGACCAGCTCGGCGCCGCCGCGTCCGGCACCGGGCCGAAGGCGTCCCGGGAGGCGTTCGCGCGGTTCCTCGGCTGGCTGGGCGCCACCCCGTCCGGCGAGGTCGCGCAGCACTACGTCGAGACGTTCGACCTGCGGCGCCGCTGCGCGCTCTACCTCACCTACTACCGGTACGGCGACACCCGCAAGCGCGGCATGGCGATGCTGGCGTTCAAGACCGCGTACCGCGTCGCGGGGTTCCAGCCGTCCGACGAGGAACTGCCGGATTACCTGCCCCTCGTCCTCGACTTCGCGGCGCTCACCCCGGCCGGCGAGAAGCTGCTGCGGCGGCACCGCGCCGACCTGGAACTGCTGCGCAAGGCCCTGCATGAGGCGGGCACCCCCTACGCCGGCGTCGTCGACGCGGTTTGCGCGGGACTGCCGCGGCTCACCCGCCGCGACCTCGCCGTGGTGCGGCACGCGTGGGAGAAGGGCCCGCCGGACGAGGAGGTGGGGCTCGAACCGTTCGCCCCGCCGGGGTACCTGGACGGAACCGGGGCGGGAGGACGCCGATGACCAACTGGGACCTGTGGTGGTGGATCATCCTGCCCTACGCGTCGCTGATCGTCTTCGTGGTCGGGCACATCTGGCGCTGGCGCTACGACCAGTTCGGCTGGACGAGCCGCTCCACCCAGCTGCAGGAGCGCCGGCTCCTCAAATGGGGCGCGCCGCTGTTCCACTACGCCACGTTCGCCGCCATCGCCGGGCACGTCATCGGCATCCTCATCCCGAAGTCGTTCACCGAGTGGCTCGGCATCCCCGAGCGCGCCTACACGCTGTTCTCCGGCATCGCCGGATCGGTCGCGGCGATCGGCGTGCTCATCGGCGCCGCCATCCTGATCTTCCGCCGGATGGGCGTGCCGCGGGTGCGCGCCACCACCAGCGGGGTCGACTACCTCGCGCTGATCCTGCTCGGCATCATCAGCGTCCTCGGCATCTACCTGACGCTCGGCGTCCAGCAGTTCGGGCACGGCTACGACTACCGCACCACCGTGTCCCCGTGGTTCCGCAGCCTGTTCGCCGGCACCCCCGACTACCGGGCGATCGCCGCCGCGCCGGTGATGTACCAGGTGCACGCCACCGCCGCCTGGATGATCTTCGCGGTGTGGCCGTTCAGCCGGCTCGTCCACGCGTGGAGCTACCCGCTGTGGTACCTGTGGCGGCCCTACGTCGTCTACCGCGACCGCCGCGCCGCGTCGCCCCCCGAACCGGGGACCGGCGGCCGGAAGTGGCGCAAGATCGGCGTACCGTACTGATGTGACCACCCAGCCACATCGCTTGGACGCCGTAAAACAGGCCGTAGCGACGCTCAATCCCGGATACTTCGCGCTCGTCATGGGGACCTGCATCGTCTCCATCGGCGTGCACACCAACGGGCTGACCCTGCTGTCCGACCTCATGCTGTGGACGGCGATCGTCTGCTACGCCGTCCTCGTCGCGGCGACGGTGTGGCGGGCGATCGCCTTCCCCGCCGAGCTGCGCGCCGACTTCACCGACCCGCGCCGCGGGTTCGGGTTCTTCACCTTCGTCGCCGGCACCGACGTCCTCGGCACCCGGATCGCGGTGACCGGGCAGCACGGCGTCGCGCTCGGGCTGCTGATCGTCGGCTGCCTCGCCTGGCTCGTCCTCGGCTACGTCGTGCCCTGGACCGCGGTGCTCGGCCGCGAGGACCGCCCCGTCGTGGCGGGGGCCAACGGCACCTGGTTCATCTGGGTCGTGGCCAGCCAGTCGGTCGCGGTGCTCGCCGCCATCCTGGAGCCGGTGGTGGACCCCGGCCGCCGCGAGCTCGCGCTGCTCGCCGTCTGCTCCTGGTCGGTCGGCGCGATCCTGTACGCCGCCGCCGGCGTCTTCGTCGCCGCGCGGCTGCTCATCTACCCGCTGCGCCCGGTGGACCTGACCCCGCCGTACTGGGTCGCCATGGGCGCCACCGCGATCACCGTGGTGGCCGGCGCCCGCATCGTGGAGATGGCCGACGCGCCGATGGTGAACGCCACCCGCGGCCTCATCGCCGGGACGTCCGTCGTGTTCTGGGCGTTCGGCAGCTGGCTGATCCTCCCGCTGGTCGCGGCCGGCTGGTGGCGGCACGTCACCCACCGCGTCCCGCTCCGCTACGAGGCGACCCTGTGGAGCGTCGTCTTCCCGCTCGGCATGTACGGCGTCGCCGGCCAGTACCTCGGCGTCGCCGACCGCCTCCCGATCGTCGAGGGCATCGGCAGGTACGAGACCTGGGTCGCCCTGGCCGTCTGGGCGGTCACCTTCGCCGCGATGCTCGTCCACCTGGTGCGGACGCTGGGTCTGCCCCGGCATCAACCGGCCGGCTGATGCCGGGACCAGCGGCTCGGGCGGCGTCCGCGCACGCCGGCCCGGCGGTGGCCGCCGCCTGCGAGCGCCACATCCTCCCCTGACCTCGCCGGCTTGGTTTCAGCGCTGCGCGAGGTAGGCGGCGGCGGTCTCGCGGAGGCGGGCGTGGACGCCGTCGTAGGCCGACACCCCCGGCAGGGCGGTCTTGGGGAGCTTGGCGAGGATCGTGTAGTTCGTGTCGACGACGTTGCCCGCCGGGGCCAGGCCCGCCTGGCTGACGAGCTGGTAGGCGTCCAGCTCGTCCAGGCCGAGGAGGGAGGACGTCCAAGTGATCAGGTCGTGCTGGCTGATCCGGAAGGCGTCCTCCAGGGGGCGGGCCGAGCCCGTCGACATCAGGTACGCGTCGTCCTCAAGGCGGGGCCACGGGGGAGCGGCGCCCTTGACGAGGTCCACGACCACGACGGTGTTCATCGCCGCCTCGACCGCCGTCCCGCAGACCTCGCCCTCGCCCTGGCGGCAGTGGCCGTCCCCCAGCGAGATCAGCCCGCCCGGCACGTTGACCGGGAAGTAGGCCGTCGTGCCCGCCCGCATCTCCGGGGTGTCCATGTTGCCGCCGTGCGCGCCGGGGGTGATGCTCATGATCACCTCGTTGGCGGCGGGGGCGACGCCTACGGTGCCGTGCATCGGGTCCAGCGGCAGCTCGATGGAGAGGTCGCTGTTGCGGGCGTTGAAGCGGCAGACGCCGCGTTCGGCGTCGACGTCGTACAGCCAGACCCGCTCCTCCAGCGCCGGATGCAGCATCGCCGTCGCGTGCGTCGCGGTCAGCGCCCCGAAGTGCGGGAACGTGGTGGACACCGCCCAGTCGCGGGCGGGACGGATGTCCGCGAAGTGCACCGCGACCGCGTCGCCGGGCTCGGCGCCCTCGACGGCGATGGGGCCGGTCACGGGGTTGAGGTAGGGGAATGTGCACACCTGGCTCGGCAGGTCGCCCACCCCTTTCACCGCGCCGCCGAAGCAGTCCTCGGTGGCCAGCTCGACCACGGTGCCGGGGGCGACGGTGAGGGCCGCCTCCCGCCCGCCGAAGGCGTAGCCGGGCTCGGATTCCAGCGAGACCACGTTGAGCGTCATTCGTCCTCCTCTTCGATGCCGGCCAGGGCCGGGCGCCGGTGCGTCGCGAGCAGCGCGATCAGGACGGCCACCCCGATGGCCAGCCACACGAACGCCAGCTTCTGCGCGGCGACCTTCGCGTTGATCACCACGTACCCGAGGATGAGGAAGCCGATGGCCGGGGCGATCAGGTGCCGCCACCAGTCCCGGCTGCCCGAGCGCACCACGTAGTGCACGACGACCGACACGTGCAGCGTCAGGAAGGCCGTCATCGCGCCGAAGTTGATCAGGGAGCTGAGCAGGGTGATGCCGTCGTCGCGCTCGGCCATGTAGAGGCCGAGGGCGAGGGAGACGGCCGCGACCAGCAGCGTCGCGTTGACGGGGACGCGCCGCTTCGGGTGCACCTTGGCGAGGAACCGGGGCAGCTGCCGGTCGCGCGCCATGGCGTACAGCAGCCGGGACGTGGCCGCCTGCGCGACGAGGGAGTTGGCGAATCCCCACGCGATCGCGGTGGCCAGCGCGGTCAGCTTGGCGAGCCAGGCGCCGCCCGCCACCCGGGCGGCATCGTAGAAGGCGGTGCCGTCGGGGTCGCCGTCCTTGATCAGCCCGTCGGCGTCCGGCACCAGCAGCGACGCCACCCACGTCTGGACGATGAACAGCAGGCCGACCAGGACGAGCGCGGCGACCATCGACCGTCCGATGGCGCGGGCGGACTCGCGGTTCTCCTCCGCCAGCGTCGAGATCCCGTCGAAGCCGAGGAAGCTCAGCACGGCGATCGACACCGCGCCGAACACCAGCCCCCACGAGAACGTGTCGCCGTTGTAGATCGGGGTGAAGCCGCCGCCGTCGCCCTTGCCCTGCGCCAGCGCCACCACGCCCACCACCAGGAAGACCCCCAGGACGGCGAGTTCGGCGAGCAGCATGATGCGGTTGATCCGCGCGGTCATCTCGATGCCGAAGAAGTTGACCACCGTGTTGAGCACCACGAACCCGACGAGCCACAGCCACACCGGGACGGCGGGCACCAGCGAGTTCATCGCCACGCTCGCGATCAGGTACAGCAGGCCCGGCACCAGGACGTAGTCGAGCAGGATCATCCAGCCGGACAGGAAGCCGACCGGCGCCGCGATACCGCGTCCCGCGTAGGTGTAGACGGAGCCGGCCATCGGGAACGCCCGCGACATCTGCGCGTACGACGCGGCGGTGAACAGCATGACCAGCATGCCGATGGCGTAGGCGAGCGCGACCATGCCGCCCGCGCCCTGGAACACGCTGCCGAAGATGCCGAACGGCGCGATCGGCACCATGAAGATCAGCCCGTAGACCACCAGGTCCCGGAAGCCGAGCGAGCGCTTCAGCTCCTGCTTGTAGCCGTACTGCTCGATGCCCTGCGGTTTCGCCGCCTCGACGCTCATGGTCCCTCCTCCGCGCGGGGCCCGGGCCTCCGCGCCGTCAGCGACCCTAGAGCGTTTCCTTTCAAATGAAAAGATTTCAGCCGGAAAGACTTACAGCCGGGCGATCACGGTGAGGTCCAGGCCGTCCGCCCGCGCCAGGTAGGAATCCGCGCGCGGCGGGCCGAGCGGCGCCGCCGACCAGGCCAGCCGGGTCAGCCGGTCGCCCTCGCCGGCCAGCAGCCGCGCCGCCGCGGCCCGCCCTTCGCGGACGCTCAACTGGTCAGCGGCGGAGAGCGCCGCCACCAGGTGCACGCCGTCGTAGCAGCCCTCCGCGTAGGTGTCGAGCACGGGCGCGCCCTCGCCGAACGCGGCCCGGTAGCGCTCCGCCAGGGCGATCCGCCGCTCGTCGCCCTGCCCGGCGAACGACCGCATCGCCGAGTACAGCTCCCCGGTCTCGTCGCCGCCGGCGGCCAGCAGGACGTTCTCCTCCAGCGCCCCAGACAGCCGCACCACCCGGGACGCCGGCCGCGACGCGGAGAACACCCGGTTGAACACGGCCAGGTCCCGTCCGACCAGGCTGAGCAGGATCGCCTCCGTGCCCGCCCGCACCAGCGTGCTGACCAGCTCCTCGAAGCCCGCCTCCGGATCGTCCCCGGCGGCCAGCGGGAACGGGACGAGCCGGTCCAGCACCACCTCGCCGCCGAGCGACGGGACCAGCCGCGACGCCACCCGGTGCACCGACCGCGGCCAGATGTAGTCGTTGCCGACCAGCGCCCACCGCCGCAGCCCGAGCCGTTCGCACAGCCAGTGCATCGCGGGCCCGAGCTGCCGCCCCGGCGAGTCGCCGAGCAGCACCACACCGGCCCGTCTCGGCCCGCCCTCGTGCGGCGGCGTGAAAACGTACGGCACCCGGCCCCCGAGCGCCGCCTCCAGAGCCCGGTGGACGTCGCTCGTGTGGAACCCGACGAACGCCTGGACGAGTCCGGCGTCGGCGAGGAAACGTGCCTCGGCGGCCACCGCGTCCGGCCGGCGCCCGGCGTCCACCGGCACCAGCTCGACGGCCCGGCCCGCGGCCCCGCCCGCCGCGTTGACCTCGATCGCGGCGAGCCGGGCGGCGCTCAGCCCGGACGGCCCGGTCAGGCCGAGCGGCCCCGACAGCGGCAGCAGCAGCCCCAGCCGGAGCACCCCGGCGTCCGGCCCGGTGACCAGCAGCTCCGTGCCGTCCCGCACCACCGAATCGCTCATGACGTGGCAAGTATGCTCTTTGGACCGACGGCCGAACAGGGGAGGCGCACGTGGTAGAGCAGCAGGACACGCGCGCCGGACTCGTCGACCTCCTGACCCGCGCCCAGCGAGCCCTGTCCCGCGACCTGGGCGCCGCCCTCGAGGAGGAGGACGCGACCGTCGAGCAGTGGCGGGTGCTGCGCGCCCTCGCCGACGCCGACGACATGTCGATGGGCGAGCTGGCGGCCGTCGTCGAGATCCCGCACCCCACTCTCACCCGCCTGGTGGACGGCCTGGTCGACTCCGCCTGCCTCTACCGCTCCCACTCCACCCGCGACCGCCGCCGCGTCTCGGTGCACGTCTCCGACCTGGGCCGCGACAAGCTGAAACGCCTCGACGCCCTGGCCGAGGCCCACGAGCGCACCCTCGCCGCGACGCACGGCCCGGAAGTCGTCGAGGACCTGTCCGCCCTGCTCTCCCGCCTCTGGACGAACCTCCGCTGATCTTCCCGTGAAAGCTTTCACAGCCGGCATGACTCGCTGTCGCGCGCCAGGTCAGCCTTCCTCTGGAAGCGCTTCCAGTCCGCGTCCAGACCGGCCGCTACGCCCCGAGCAACAACTACGTGATCAGCAACGTGACCGCCCCCGGCCGCACCGGCCGCCACGTCGTCTTCACGATCTGGCAGGCATCCCACATGGACCAGGCCTACTACATCTGCAGCGACGTCAACTTCCGCTGACCGCCCTTTCCAACAAGAGGCCCGGAAGACCGCTCAGCGCGGCACTTCCGGGCCTCTGCAATTCTCATCCAGACGGATGATCGGTTCTATTTCAGGTCGAGCTGCCCCGCCTTGATCCGCCCGAAGAAGCCGGCCATGGCGTCCCGGTCGAGAGCGATCACGGGACTCGACTCGTCGAGTACGCTGTCGCGGACGCCGATCACCCCGGCACCGAGAGGACTCACCTCAAGGCAACCGGTGTTCGCCCCGCAGAACCGGCTCTTTCGCCAGTTCCGCTCCGGGTCCGGGCCTGCCGGACGAGTGCGCGCTTCGGGCCATTCGGCGTCCGCCATGATCATGAGAGTTCCCTACCTTGTTCTGACGTGGTCAAACACAACCGCGCTCTCGCCCCTTGCTGTCGGGTGAGAGCGCGGCCGCAGGCAGGACTCAATAATGTCGGATCCGCGTAAGGAATGCGCACGGACGCGCTAAGTGCTCCCGGTTTCAAACCTGATGAGAGACCGTTTGCGGAATCGTTACGTCCGTCAAGTCGTGGAGGTGGGCGAGCGGGTCGGTTTCGCTGACGTCCGGCACGTGGATCCAGCCGTAGCGCGCGAGACCGCAGACGTTGACCTCGACCGCGCGGTGATACGACTGCGCACACAGGCCGGAATATCCATGGATGACGATGGCCTCATAGATCTGCTGGGACACGACCAGGACCAGCGGGGCGTCGGTGCCCCGCAGGGCCGACCGCACCGCTTCGGCGTCCAGGAGCCGGATGGCGGCGTCTATCTCCGCGCCGAACGGCCCGTGGTCGTCCCGGAGTACGTCCCCGGCGTGGATGACCGCGCGCATGCGCAGCCGGTGCGCGGGACGATCGGCGGGCCGCAGCGCGGCGTTGTAGTCCTCCAGTTGCCGCGCGAGCACCGGGATGAACGGGTCCAGCAGACGCGACCTCGGCACCTCGTCCGTCGGCTGGACGAGGACGAGGACGCCGTCGCCGCGATCTTCGATGGGCTCGCAGAGCCGCTCGTCGATGCCGGCCGACCGCATGGCCCGGTGCAGCAGCAGGTAGAGCTGGTTCCTGAGCTCTACCTTGATCAGATCGGTGCGGGTCGACGAGCTCTCCAGGTCCAACGCCAGGATGCTCCGGTGAAGGGGGCCGCAGAGGGGCAAGGTTGGTCCTCCCATCCCCAGTCGGCGGACATGTCGTCCACGACGCAGACGTGGCCACCGGTGAGGTGGCATGTCCCGATACCGCGCCATTGCGATCGCGGGCACCGACGCGATGCTTCGCCCCGGGCCGGCGAGCCCGCGACGACCTACTCCCCTTGCACCCAATATGCCCGACATGTACGACCCGTGCATCATGCACGGCTTGATGCACCCGGCCGTTCATGGGAATCTATCCTCTGAGTGATACACCGTTCTGAAATTCTCATCCAACTACACCGAGTTTTGAGGTAATATCTGCAGTGCAACATGCACCGTTGGTTTCGCGTCGGGACAGTTGACCGGTTGACGAGCAATTCAAGATCCGGTCGCCAGGTGTGGTCTTCGCCATTCCTGGCGGTCCTTGAGAAGAGTGGGCCGTGCCGACATCTCAAGCTCCGTCCGTGCGCCGGCGGCGCCTCGGCGTCGCGCTGCGCCGCATGCGTGAGGACAGCGGTCTCAGCACCGAGACGGTCGGCCGGAGGCTGCGCTGGTCCGCATCCAAGGTCTCCCGTATCGAGACGGCGCGAATCGGGGTTCGCGAAGCCGACATCAAGCGCATGCTCCGGCTCTACCAAGCTGAAGACCACGCGCTGACCGAGTTGCTCGCGCTGGCGCGCGAGGCCGCCAGGCCCGGCTGGTGGACGCGCTTCCCCGGCCTGCCGCAGGACCAGGCCGCGTACTGTGCGCTGGAGGACGAAGCCGACCTCGCGCTCGCCTATGAGGCGCAGGTGGTGCCGGGCCTGCTGCAGACGGAGGATTACGCGCGCTGTGTGATCCGAGGCTGGGCGGAGATCGTCCCCGCACCTCCGGCGATCATCGAACGGGATCTTCAAGTTCGCATGAAACGCCAGGAACTCCTGCAGGAGCCGCGTTCGCTGCGGTTGTCAGTGATCTTAGATGAGGCCGTGCTCCTGCACCTGGTCGGTGACGCGACGATCATGCGGCGGCAACTCGAGCGGCTGATGGAGCTTGCGGATCTGCCCAATATGGAATTGCGGATACTGCCTTTGCGGGCCGACCACAGCGCGGTCCTCCACGCGTTCACGCTCCTGGAGTTCGCGCCCGCCTTCGAGATCGTCTTTCCCACCGTTGTGCACAGCGAAATTCACCCGATGAGCCTCGTCCAGGACGAGACGGTCACGTACGAGCACCGGCGGGTCTTCGACTGGCTGTCCCGGCGGAGCCTCGGCCCGGCGGAGTCGGTGAGGCTGATCGAGCGCACCGTCGAGCGGGTCTGGGGGGCCTGAGCGTCGGTGGGGGGTCGTAGGGTCGGGGTATGTCGCGGCGGCGGTTCGATCAGGCGATGCAGGGCATGCGGGGGGCGGATCCGCGGGGGCGGGAGGGTGCGTTCGACTTCCTGCGCGAGCACGCCGACGCCTATGTCGATGAGCTGATCGCCGAGTTCGAGGCAGAGCGGGACCAGGAGCTGCGGTGCTGGCTTCTGGAGCTGCTGGCCGAGGCCCGCTCCGCGAAGGCGCTGGACGTGTTCCGCGGCCAGTTGGAGAGCCCGGACGAGTCGCTGCGGTTCTGGGCGGTGCGCGGGCTGGAGATGCTCGACAGCCGGGAGGCCGACCAGGCCCTCGACCAGGCGCGCGCCGACGGCTGGATCGCCTAGCCGCGCCGATCGGCCTGGGCCGGGGTGAAGGTGCCCTGGTGGAAGAGGAGCGGGGTTCACCTTCGCCCAGCTAGAGGTGCTCCACGCGGCCGACGACGCACCGCCGGCCTGTCAGCGCAGGTAGACCAAGCCGTCGATGCCGACCGTGGGACGGCCCTCGGTGCCGGCGACGACGATCTTGATGGTGTGCTTGCCGCTGGTGCTCCAGGTGCGCGTCCACTGCAGCTGCCGGTAGGCGGTGGACGACGACTTCGTGTCCAGAGTGCCGATCTTCTTGCCGTCCACGTAGACGTACACGGCGCCGAGGTTGGACGCCCGCTTGAAGATCAGCCCCGCGGTGCAGCAGGTGAACGTCCAGCTGGCGCTCGCGCCCTTCGAGCTGCTGTAGAGGCCGCGTCCGTCCAGGTAGTACTTGGTGGTCGTCAGCTTCCACTTGCCGGTACGGCGCGACCGTCCCCGTTCACGGCCGAGCGCCATGATCAGGGAGGTGCCTCGATTGCCCCAAGTGTCTCACATGTCGCGATAGTCCGGGGTGTTGTGTCGACACGCTCGACCGAAACGCCTCGGGCCCGGAATCCAGCGGATTCCGGGCCCGGCGTCGGCTCACGGCGTCCTGGCCATCGGGGGAGACCAGGACGTCCTCACGACGGGTAGTTCGGGTTGTTCGTGGTGGGGATCGAGATGCTGATCGGGTAGTTCGCCCCGGACAGGACGAACAGGACCACCTGACGGATGATCTCGTCGAACAGCCAGTAGACCTGCCGCAACTGCTTCGGCGCGTCGGTGATGTCGAGGATGCCCTCACGTACGGCGACGAACGGCGGCCAGAGGTTCTCGAAGATCGGGTCCCATACCGGCTCCCGCGGGATCTTCAGCCAGCCGGCGATCTCGTCGCCGAGCACGTAGCGGGTGAGCGCGCCGAGGATCGGCTTGCTCAGGATGCCGAGGTCGATGAAGGACGCCAGGTTGAGGAGCATGTCGGCGAGCTTGATGCCCTCGGGGGTGGGCGCCAGGATCGGGTCCAGGACCTGCGCGGCCTGGGAGTCGGCCTCGTCCCACGACTTCGGGATGTACTCGTCCTTGATGCCGAGCATGTGCGCGGTCAGCTGCCAGGAGTGCAGGAAGGCCGCGGACTCGTCGGCGGGGATCGGCACCTTCCACTTGGCCAGCTGCTTCATGACCGTCGTCGGCAGGCTGTGCCAGGTGACCATCATGTCCGCCTGGCTGATCGGGATCTCCTCGTCGGCGACCTTCGTCCAGTACGGGGACTTGGGGAGCAGGTGCCGCACGCCCGAGTGGGCCAGACGCGTCTTCACGCACGTCGCGATCATCTCGCCGTCGTCGTCGAACGCCTTCTCGGTGCCGATGTCGTAGCCGAGCTTGGCGGTCTTGGTGATGCGGTCCCGCATGTCCGCGCCGCCCTTGGAGTAGTAGACCGCGCGCGCCTCCTTCGGGATGGCCGTGCTCATCATCCCGCTGGCGAAGCCGTAGGTGACGCCGAGGTAGAGCCCGCGCTTCTCGTTGAACTCGAATGCCTTGGCGAGCTGGGACTCGTCCGCCCAGGACGGGAGCTCCCGGGCGCGTTCCATGAAGGCGCGCAGGTCGGACGGCAGGCCGCTCGGCAGGGCCTGGCCGTTCTTGGTCCACTTCTTCAGCAGCTTGTTGACCTCGGGCACGGCGCCGCCGTCGATCAGCGAGGCGACCAGCTCGTCGCACTCCGGATCCCACACCCACCTCGGGTTCGCGCCCTCGCCGTAGCCGACGACCGATCCCTTCGGGGACCACGTCCACGCGTAGGCGGGCGTCGCGGTGCTCAGCGCGCCGAAGGCGCCGAGCGTCCCGCCCGCCACCAGCACGTTCCGCCTGCTGGGTCTCTCCATGCCTTCGCTCCTCCGGGGCCGAGGGAACCTCCGCTGATACGGTGAAACATGAGCCGTTTCGAGGTATCATCTGTAACAGCGCCAATGACAGCACAACGTGTCCGTCATCACAAGACCTGACGTGACGGCGGTGAACGATTGGTGCACAATCGGTCGTCTCAGGAGGAGCCGTGGTTTCTGTGCTGTCCTTCCTGGCGGAGCCGGGCCGGGAGTCGGTGCTCGCACGCGCCTACACCGACGCCGTCGAGCAGATCGACGACCGGGACGAGACCAGGACGCGCGTCCTCGACGCGGCCTACGAGCAGTTCTCCCGGATGGGGATCCAGCGCTCCACCATGGAGGACGTGGCCCGCCGCGCCGGCGTCTCCCGCATCACCGTCTACCGGCGCTTCGCCACCAAGGACGCCCTGGTCGAACACGTGGTGCGCCGCGAGTTCCGCCGGTACTTCGACCAGTTCCTCATCGACATCCAGCAGGCCGAGACCGTCGCCGACCGCGTGGTGCTGGGCTTCGTCAGCTCACTGCGCGCCATCCGGCGCAACCCCCTGATCGGCGGCCTGATCGCCACCGAACCCGACCTGGTCGTCCCGTCCATGATCAGCGACGGCGGCCGGACCCTGGCCACCGTCCGCGAGTTCGTCGCGGGCCAGCTCCGCCGCGAGCAGCGCGCCGGCAACGTACCGGACGACCTCGACATCGACCACGTGGCCGAACTGATGGTCCGGATCTCCGCGTCCTTCCTGGCGATCCCGAGCCACCTCATCGACCTGGACGACGACGCCCAACTCGCCGCCCTGGCCCGCCGCTTCCTCGTCCCCATGCTCACGCCCCCACCCCAGACCCCGCCTGACCTCGCCTAGACCGGGCCGGGCGGCTCGGAGCGCAGCCGGTGGGTGAGCGTGTCTCCCAGCGCAGGCAGGTGCTTCCCGGCAGGGTCCACCCCGATCTGCTCGGCCAGGTCCCGGACGTGGAGGCGGACGGCCGCCTCGACCAGGGTCGCGTAGGCGTTGACGGCCGTCCGGGTGCGCCGCCACGCGATGGCCACCACCACTGCGGAGATGGGCAGCGCGGGCCACCACCACCACAGCAACAGGAGATAGAGGACGGCCCACCCGCCCAGCGTTGCGGCGCGGGCCAGGGCTTGGCGGGCGGCGGTGATCTCGGACCGGGCGGTGTCGGGGAGGTGGAGCCAGAGGACCGGCCAGACGGTCGGCAGGTCCAGGTTCAGGTCGCGGCGCAGCCGGAGGGTGACGGCGTGGACTCGGTCGCCCATCCAGGTGGGCCTGTCCGGTTCTTCCAGCGCGATACGGGTGCGGGTCCGGAAGGCCGCATGGCGTTTCTTCCTCTTCTTCTCCACCTCCTGCTGATCCGGTTGCGCCCCGCTCAGCACCGTGCGGGCCTCACCGTAAAGGCGGTGGTAGTCGTCATGGGCGTCCTTCCAGCGTTTCCGGCGGTTCTCGACACGCCGTTGCGCGAGGGAACGCAGGGGGCGGGGCCAGCCATGCCAGCCCGACGCCAGCGCCAGGCGCTCGACCCCTGATCCCAGCGCCTGGGCGGCCAGCCCGGCTGCGGCGGCGCCGGCCAGAATCCCGGCCACCAGGACCACCTGCCCGCCGGCCGTTGTGGCGGCGGGGTCCTTCGCCCAGGCGGTCACCTGCGCCGTGACCCGTCCGACATCGAGCGCGTGGGCCGGGCCCGCCCTGCCCAGCGTCCGGGCGATCGCCGCGACGGCCAGGTAGAGCGCGCCGGGAAGCACCAGTAGCGTCAGCCATCGTTCGGCGAGTTTCTTGCTGAGTTCGCCCAGGAACCCGCCCATGTCTACAGGGTCTCCTGAAGCAATTCGCGGCCTGTCATGGCGCAGACGAGAGGGAATTCGGTGGTGTTGTCCGGGGTGCGGCCGGCACATCGGCCAGTGGGGCATCGGTAGACCGGTTCATAGGGCGTCCCATTGTCGGCCCCCGCTAGGGTCACGCTACGAGAATGAGGCCGGACGTGCCCCCACACCCCCAAAGGGTCGCCAACCCGCAGAAGGGCATGGTGCAGCCCTTGCAGCGGGTCGGCCAGGTCCGATCCCGCGCGGAACGAATCGAGTACCCGCTTCAGCGGCTCCGGATCGCCGGTCTGGCCGGAATCGGCTCCACAGCGCAGATCCCTGCGGATGTCCTCTATCCTTGCGCAGACCCATGCCAGGGCGTCGGAGATCTCCTCGGCGGACCTGTGAGGATTCTCGGGCAAGTCGTTTCTCCTCGGGGGTTGGGCTGATCTCGTCATTGTTCAGCAGGATTCGGGGGAGGGAAAGACATTGGCGGAACGGGAAGAACTCCTCGCGGCCATCCGGGTGATCTTAAAACGCGCCTCGGATGCGCGGGATTTCTCGCTGGTACTGGAGGAGGGCCCGGCACTCGCCGACGTCCGGGAACTCACCGAGGCCCTTCAGCAGGAGGAAAACCCACTGTGGGGTGATCTGAATGCCAGGTTCCTGCTCGGCTGGTTGCACTGGTACCGCTTCAGCGCTCTGCCCGAAGGAGAGGACCGGGAGGATCTGGACGCGTCGATCGCGATGTTCCTCCCCTGTTTCATCACCGGCAACACGAAGGTGCCGGAACCGCTCCTCCCCATTCTGGCGGCCGAGGCGGTCTCCACCGCAACGGCCTGGCTGCAGAATGACCTGGCCGGATCCGGCGGGCAGAACTTCCTGGTGGACGCCGCGCGGCTCTGGCAACTCATCGTGGACGCGACTCCCACCGACGACCCTTACCGCCCCGGGCGCCTGGCCAACCTGGGGAACGCGCTGCGCGCTCGGTTTGAGCGGTACGGGGATCCGGCCGACCTGGATGCCGCCGTTCTGGCCGGCCGGCAGTCCGTGGAGGCCCACTCTGCGGACCACCCGGAGCGGGCCGTGGCCCTGGGACTCCTCGGGATCTCCTTGTGGACGCGCTTCAAGCGGGCCGGAGACCCAGCCGACCTGGACGCCGCCATCGAGACGTTCCAAGCGGTGGTGGAGGCCATGCCAACCGACCATCCCGACCGGGGCGGCCGGCTGAGCATTCTGGGCGACTTCCTGCGCGCTCGCTTCGACCGGACGGGGGACCGGGCGGATTTGAGCGCCGGTGTCAACGCATACCGCCAGGCGGTGGAGAGCACGCCCGCCGACCACCGCGACTACGCCGCCCACCTGAACGATCTCGCGATCACACTGCGGTCGAGGTTCGAGCACGCCGGGGACGCGAACGATCTGGACGCCGCCATCGAGACCGGGCGGAGGGCGGCGGAGGCCGTCCCCGCCGACCACCCCGACCGCGTCGCGATCCTCAGCAACCTGGGGAACGCGCTGCGCGCCCGGTTCGAGCGGACGGATGCTCTTACCGATCTGGACGCCGCCGTCCAGGTCGGCCGGCGGGCGGTGGACGCCACGCCCGCAGGTCACCCCGACCTCCCCATCCGGCTCAGCAACCTCGGAAGCACGCTGCGCGTGCTGTACTCGCGCACCGGAGACATGCGCGCCCTGGACGAGGCCATAAGGGTTGAGGAGCGGGCGGGGACAGACATCCCCCTCGATCATTCTGACCGGGCCAAGGTCCTGCACAATCTGGGCGCGGCGCGGTGGGCTCGATTCAGGCGCCTAGGGATGCAGGCCGATCTGGACGCCGCCATCGAGGTGTCCAGGGAGGCGGTGGACGCCACACCGGCGGGGTATCCCGCCCACCCTCTGTATCTGACCCAGCTGGGAGGTCTGCTGCGTGCCCGGTTCGCGCGCACCGGCGATGTGGACGATCTTGATGCCGCCGTCCGCGTCTGCCGGCGGGCGGCCGAAGCGACGCCCGGCGGCCATCGCGACCGCGCCGGGCGCCTGAGCAACCTGGGCGGCGCGCTGCTGGACCGATTCGAGCGCGCCGGTGCGCGGGATGACCTGGAAGCCGCCGTGCGGGTCGCGCGAGAAGCAGTGGGCGCCATGCCGGCGGACCATCCCGATCGGGCCGCGCACCTGAACGGCCTGGGGCGTGCGCTGAGCGCCCGGTTCGAGCGGACGGGCGAGGCGCACGACCTCGATGCCGCCGTCGACGCCTATCGGCAGGCGGCGGACGCCACGCCCCCCGATCATCCCGACCGCACCTGGCGCTTGAGCAGTCTGGGCAACGCACTGAAGACCCGGGGCGAGCGGACCGGGGACCGGCGGGATCTCGACGCCGCCGTCCTGGCCGGACGGCGGGCGGTGGAGGCCGCTCCCGCCGACCACCCCGACCGTGCCGGGCTGCTGAGCAACCTGAGCACCATGCTGGAATCCCGGTTCGAGCACACCGGGGACATGAGCGATGTGGACGCCGCCGTCCAGGTCTCGCAGGAGGCGGTGGAGCTCGTCCCCACCGATCACCCGGACCGCGCCGCGATGTTGAGCAACCTGGGGACCGCACTGAGGACGAGGTTCGGACGCACCGGTGACACGAGCGACCGGGAAGCCGCCCTGGCGGCCTACGCGGAGGCGGCCCGGATCCGCACGGCCGCGCCGACGACGCGCGTCCACACCGGACGTGCGGCCGCTTCGCTGGCCATGGCGGGATCGCGGGCCGCCGAGGCGGCCGATCTGCTGGAGGGCATCGTGCGGCTGCTGCCCGAGGTCGCCCCGCGCCACTTGGAACGGGACGACCGGCAGTATGCGATCAGCGCGTTCGCCGGGCTGGCCGCCGAGGCGGCTGAGGCGGTGCTGTCCGATCCCGCCGCCCCGGACGACGAGCGGCCGGTGCGGGCGCTTCGCGCGCTCGAGGGAGCGCGGGCGGTCCTGCTGAGCCAGACGCTGAGCACCCGCAGCGACCTGACCGACCTGCGGCGACGCCACCCGGAACTGGCCGAGGAGTTCGTCCGGCTGCGCGACCTGCTGGACCGGCCCACCGAACCGCTGAGCCCTCCGACCGGACCGCCCGCGACCGCGCAGCCGGGTGACGGCGAACCGGGCGGCGAGGACGCCGACGCCGGAGGCGGCGCGCGGCGGCTGCGGGACCGGCGCTACGCGGCTGCCGAGCTGACCCGGCTGCTGGCTCGGATCCGGGCGCTGGACGGCTTCGCCGGCTTCGCCCGTCCCCCGGCCCCCGAGCAGTTGATGGCCCAGGCCGCGGACGGTCCCGTGGCGGTCTTCAACATCGGCCGCCGCCGCAGCGACGCCCTGCTGCTGACCGGGACGGGCGTCACCGCGCTGGAGTTGCCGCGTCTCGCCCACGACGAGGTGATCGACCGGATCATCGCCTTCCACCGGGCGCTGGCCGCCGCCACCGACACCGGTGCCGACCGTACCGCCGCCCAAGCGGAGATCCGGGAGATCCTGGGCTGGCTGTGGGACACGGCCGCCGAACCCGTCCTGGACACGCTGGGCCATCGTCGTCCGCCCGCGTCCGGCCAGGAGTGGCCCAGGGTGTGGTGGGCGCCCGGCGGGTTGTTGAGCCTGCTGCCGATCCATGCCGCCGGCCACTACTCCCTTGCCCCCGATCCCGGCCACCGCGCGGTGATGGACAGGGTCGTCTCCTCCTACACACCCACCGTCGGCGCGTTGGCCCACGCCCGTCGCGCCATGGCCACGCCTCGTCCGGTGGACCGCTCACTGATCGTGGCGATGCCGACCACCCCCGGGCAGGGCGAGTTGCCCAACGTGCGGGCCGAGGTGGACATGCTCTGCGCTCGCCTGCCTGGTCCCGTCCTGCTGGAAGAGCCGGGCGAGGACGCGCCCCGCCCCGATCGTCCGGTCCCGACGAAGCCCGGCGTCCTGCGGAATCTGACCGCCTGCGCGATCGCGCATTTCGCCTGCCACGGCCACAACGACCCGGTCGATCCCTCGCGCAGCCGGCTTCTGCTGCACGACCACCGTGAGGACCCGCTAACCGTCGCCGCACTGGAAACGGTGTCTCTGGACGACGCGCGGCTGGCCTACCTTTCGGCGTGCAGCACCGCCTTCACCTCCCGGACCGACCTCCTGGACGAGGCCATCCACCTGGCCTCCGCGTTTCAACTCGCGGGCTTCCCGCACGTCATCGGCACGCTGTGGCCCATCAACGACGCCTGCGCCGTGACCATCGCCGACGACTTCTACGCGGCACTGCACGATGCTGACGGCGTCTTGGACGCGAACCGGGCCGCGTACGCCCTGCATCAGGCCGTGCGTGCCGTGCGCGACACCTACCCGATCACCCCGACGCTGTGGGCCGCGCACATCCACGCGGGGGCCTAGTCCGGGGGGATGTGAAAATCGGAATTTCACCTTAAAAGGGGCCGCTCGCCTCGATGTCTCGTGGGTGAGAAAGGGGCTTGGGGCGATCATGCTGGGGTTTTGTGCGGGGACGCCCTCCGGGGGGCGGCGCGCTTGTGTTGATGATCTTGAAGGGCCGGAGTGGTCGCCGTTACCCGCGGTATCGGGGTGAGGTTGAGGGGAGGGTGGGGGCGCTGTTAGCTTCGGCCGGTGGACGACATGCGTGCACAGGCGGAGGCGATCGAGGACTTCGCGGCGGCTCTGCGGGAACTGCGGGAATCGGTCGGCAATCCGCCCTTCCGGGAGATGTCCGGGCGGTCGGGAGCGATCTCGCACACGACGTTGCACGAGGCCACGAAGGGCAACCGGCTCCCCAGCTGGGGGACGACCGCCGAGTTCGTCAAGGCGTGCGGTGCCGACCCGGAGGAGTTCCGCGAGCGGTGGGAGGCGGCGAACCGGGCGGTCAGGTCGGTGAGCGCCGGACGGGCCGGAGCCCCGCGGGGCGATCTCGCCGCCGGGAGCGCCGCCGAATCCGGCGCCGTGCACGTGGCCATCGGGTCGCCGGAAGCCGCTTCGGGAGGTGATCCGGCGCCCCCGCCCCCGGAGGAGAGCGCGGCTCCGGCGGAGCGGTCCCGGTTGCGGGGGCCGGCCATCGCGGCGCTGGCCGCGGCGGTCGTCGGCGTGGGGACGGTGATCGTCCTCGTCGCCATCGACCGCGGTTCCGGGGACGGCGCGAAACCCGCCGGCAGCAAGGCGAAGGCGGCGCTCTCCCCGGCGGACTGCCCGGTGCAGCAGACCAATCCGCCGCCCGCGCCGCCCACGCACAAGGGCGACGCGGCCGCGTTCATCGCGGACATCACGCTGCCCGACTGCACGCGCGTCGCCGGCGGGAAGACCGTGACCAAGGTGTGGCGGCTGAAGAACGTCGGGAAGGTGCCGTGGGAGGGGTATTCGCTGCGCCGGCTCGACGTTCCGCAGCAGGCCGACCAATGCCAGACCATTTCCGATGTGCCGATCGACGATACGCGGCCGGGGAAGATGGTCGACATCAGGACTCAGATCACCACGCCGCGCAAACCCGGCCTGTGCTATGTGCGGTTCAAGATGGTGGACGCTTCCGGAAAGGTCGCGTTCCCCGGAAACCGGCCGGTCAACTTCCAGGTCATCGTCGAGGGACGGTAGTTCCCCGCCGCGGCGGGCGCGGCGGGGAACCATCGCGGGGCGGTCAGGAGAGCGTGATCCCGCTGTAGTAGGCCTTGAGGATTCTGGAGTAGCTCCAGCCCGCGTTGGCCTTGTCACGGGAGCCGTACTGCGACATCCAGTCCCCGGTGACCCATCCGCCGCACGCCGTCGTCGTGGAGCAGTAGTGGGCCTGCAGGATCTTTCCGCCGCGGGTCATCCGGGTGCCCCACGTCGCGTCCACCGCGGAACTGGTCGTCGCCTGCGCCGAACCCGGCTTGTACACCTGGCTCGACGTGGTGTCGTAGACGTCGAAGCACCGGCCGTCAGACGTCTTGCGCGTCGAGTGCAGCGCCCAGTACCAGCCGTAGCTCTTCACGGCCATCGCCCCGGCCTTGAGCGACTCCTTCGGCCAGCTCGGCACCCACTCGTTGGGCAGGACGTTCTTGACGTAGGTCTTGAACGCCACCCTGTCCACCCGGTTCAGGGAGACCCGGTACACCAGGATCGTCGTGGGCAGCTTGCTGTCCGTCCCGTCGGTCTTGCATCCGGTCGGGCCGGAGCTCAGGAACTGGTGGGAGGCGTTCTGGTTCTTCAGGCTGGAGTTGAGGTTGCCCTTGGCGCCGGCCTTGAAGTCCTGGTAGGTGCCGCCGTAGTTGCTGTTGTAGTAGACCCGGACCGTCTTGCTGCTGCGGTTCCAGACGGAGGCGGCGTTGTTCTTGATGCACTGCCCCTTGCCGTTGCCCGAGCCCTTGAAGTCGTAGCAGGACGGCTGCTGGGTGCCGTAGTCGGCGACCGACCCGGTGAAGTCGGAGACCGACCCGGCGTTGTCGCTGTTGTAGTAGTAGCAGAACTCCCCGCTCTCGCAGACGCCGTTGCGGGCGGCGGCCGAGGCGGGCGAGGCGAGCGCGGCCGCCGCGCCGCCGAGCGCGATGGCGGCCGTCGTCGCGGTGAGGACCTTGCTGAGCGTGCTCATCCTTCATCTCCTTCGTTCACGGATCTTGGCGGGTCTACGGACGGGAGGTCAGCGGCGCTGGTATTCCTCCCAGGTGCGGATGGCCACCTTCGGGCCGTCGTCCGGTTTCCGGTCGGCGAGCCCGTTCAGGCCGAGGTAGTAGTCGCCGGTCTGGTGCTGGGCCTGGGTGGACAGGTCGGTGTCGCTGATGGCGGCGGCGTGGATGTGCCACGGCCAGTCGCCCTGGGCGGGGCTGCGCACCCAGGCGGCGAAGCCGACCCGGCGCAGCGCGCGGGCGGCCGCGGTGCGGGTCGCGGAGCTCATCCCCTCGACCGAGATGTCGACGACGCCTCCGCCGTCATGGGTGCCCGCGGACGTGGGGTCGCCGCCCGGGTTGTACGACCCCTGCTCCAGCACGAGGCGGCGGCCGAGCAGCCGCTCCGCCTCGGCGAGCATGTCCCGCGTCCGGGTGTTGATGACGGCGCCGTCGCCGGCGGTCACGCGGGCGCCCGGGCCGATGGCGCGGGTGACGGTGAAGCGGCCAGCTCCCAGCTTGGTGAGGGACGTCCTGCCGGGCAGCCCGTTGGCGTCGAGCCCGGAGTAGCCGAGCGACCTCTGGTACTCGGCGTAGGCCGCGATCGTGGTGGTGCCGAAGTAGCCGTCCACCCACCGGTCGTCGAGGAGGTTCCTGTCGCGCAGCGCCCGCTCGACGAGCAGGACGCTCGCCTTGGCGCCGGGCGTCAGCGTGTCGTCGGCCCGCCGCGGGTCGATCTGGGCCGCCTTGACGGTGGCCTCCATGTCCACGCTGGGGAGGGCCTTGGCGTCGGCGGCCCTGGCCGGCGCCCCCGACGCCCCGGCCAGGGGAGTGAGCAGCGCGGCCGCCAGGAGGGCGGCCGCGTATGACGGCAGCTTCATCGTGATCTCCTAGTGCGGGCGAAGGGAGCGGAGCCCGCGGCGGAGACCACGGTCACCCATGGCTCAGCCGTTCACAAGAAGATCGTTGTTGTCAGCCTGTACGCCTGCCACTCCCGTACAGCCGGACACGATCTGACATGCGCTGACGCGCGGGGGCGCGGCGTCCGGCGCGCCGCCCGGTTCCGCGGAATCGGCGGAACCGGGACGCGCGGTCGTCGGGCCGATGCGACGGGGGTGCGGCCGTCAGGCCGCCTTGAGGGGGACGGGCACCCGGTCGCGCAGCTCGTCGACCGTGACGCCGAAGGTCTCCCTGACCGACGCCCCGTCCGGGCCGACGTCGATGACGGCGACGTCGGTGTAGACCCGGCTGACGCAGCCGACGCCCGTCAGCGGATAGGTGCATTCGGGCACCAGCTTCGACCGCCCCTTCTTGTCGAACAGCGTCATCATCACGAAGACCTGCTTGGCGCCGATGGCGAGGTCCATCGCGCCGCCGACGGCCGGGATGGCGTCGGGCGCGCCGGTGCTCCAGTTGGCGAGGTCCCCGGAGGCGGAGACCTGGAACGCGCCCAGCACGCACACGTCCAGGTGGCCGCCGCGCATCATGGCGAAGGAGTCAGCGTGGTGGAAGTAGGACGCGCCGGGCAGCTCGGTCACCGGGACCTTCCCGGCGTTGGTGAGGTCGGGGTCGATCTGGTCGCCGGCCGCGGCGGGCCCCATGTTGAGCATGCCGTTCTCGGTGTGCAGCACGATGCCCGAGCCGTCCGGGAGGTGGTCGGCGACCTTGGTGGGGCGGCCGATGCCGAGGTTGACATAGGAGCCGGCCGGGATGTCGCGGGCGACGATCGCGGCCAGCTCGTCCGGGGTCAGGGACATGTCAGCGCGCTCCTTGGACCGTGTAGTGCCGGGCCTCGACCCGCACCACGCGGTCGACGTAGATGCCGGGCGTGACGACCGTCTCCGGGTCGATGCCGCCGACGGGGACGATCCCGCCCACCTGCACGATCGTGGTGGTCGCGGCCGTCGCCATGACGGGCCCGAAGTTGCGGGCCGTCTTGCGGTAGACGAGGTTGCCCATCGCGTCGGCCCGGTGGGCGCTGATCAGCGCCACGTCGCCCTTGATGGGGTACTCCAGGACGTACTCGCGCCCGTCGATGGTCCGGGTCTCCTTGCCCTCGGCCAGCGGGGTGCCCACCGCGGTCGGGCAGTAGAAGGCGCCGATGCCCGCGCCGGCGGCGCGCATCCGCTCGGCGAGGTTGCCCTGCGGCACGATCTCCAGCTCGATCTTCCCCGCCCGGTAGAGCTCGTCGAAGACGTAGGAGTCGCTCTGCCGGGGGAACGAGCAGACCACCTTCCGGACGCGCCCGGCCTTGAGCAGCGCGGCCAGCCCGACGTCCCCGTTCCCGGCGTTGTTGGACACGATGGTGAGGTCCTTCGCGCCCTGCCGGATCAGCCCGTCGATGAGGTCGAACGGCATCCCGGCGAAGCCGAAGCCGCCGACCAGGACGGTGCTCCCGTCCTCGATGCCGCGCACCGCCTCGTCGACGCTCTCCACGATCTCGGTGCGGCTCACGCCCCGGCTCCCGCGCTCGCCGCGTCCGTGTTCTCCAGGACGACGGCCAGGCCCTGCCCGACCCCGATGCAGATCGCGGCGACGCCCCAGCGCTCGCCGCGCTCGCGGAGCACCTTCGCGAGCGTGCCCAGCACGCGCGCGCCGCTGGCCCCGAGCGGATGGCCGATCGCGATCGCACCGCCCCGGGTGTTGACGATCTCCGGGTCGACCCCCCAGGCGTCGACGCAGACCAGCGACTGGACGGCGAAGGCCTCGTTCAGCTCCACCGCGCCGACCCGGTCCCAGCCGATCCCGGCCCGCGCGAGGGCGCGGTTCGCCGCCTCGACGGGGGCGTAGCCGAACTCCTGCGGGTCGAGCGCGAACGCGCCGCGCCCGGCGATGCGGGCGAGCGGGTCGAGGCCGATCAGGTCGGCGGCGGCCGCCGAGCCGAGCAGCAGCGCGGACGCGCCGTCGCTCAGCGGCGAGGCGTTGCCCGCGGTGATGGTGCCGTCCGGGCGGAAGCTGGGCTTGAGCTTCGCCAGCTTCTCCAGCGAGGTGTCGGCGCGGATCCCCTCGTCGCGCTTCAGCTCCCCGGCGGGGACGGTCAGGTCGTCGTAGAAGCCCTCGTCCCACGCGGCCGCCGCGAGCCGGTGCGAACGCAGCGCGAAGGCGTCCTGGCGTTCGCGGCTGACGCCGTACTTCTCCTGGAGCATCTCGTTGGCCCCGCCGAGCGAGACCGTCCACTCCTTCGGCATGCGCGGGTTCACCAGGCGCCAGCCGAGCGTCGTCGAGACCGCGGCGAGGTCGCCGGCCGGGAAGCCCTTGGCGGGCTTCGGCAGCACCCACGGCGCCCGCGTCATCGACTCGACCCCGCCCGCCAGGACCACGTCGGCGTCGCCCGTCTCGATCGCCCGGGAGCCGATCATCGCCGCGTCGAGGCTGGAGCCGCACAGCCGGTTGACGGTCGTGCCCGGCACGCTCGTCGGCAGCCCGGCGAGCAGCGCGGCCATCCGGCCGACGTTGCGGTTCTCCTCGCCCGCGCCGTTCGCGTTGCCCCAGACGACGTCGCCGATCGCCGCCGGGTCCAGCCGCGGTGCCCGGTCCAGCAGCGCGGTGATCACGCCGGCCGCGAGGTCGTCCGGGCGGACGCCGGACAGCGCGCCGTTGAACCGGCCGAACGGCGTCCGGACGGCGGAGTACAGATAGGAGCTCATGGCTCCGAGGCTAGGCGGCCTCCCTTGATACAGTGAAGTATCAATATTTGCACTGATTGAGACGAACTATCGATGGATCTCCGTCGCCTGCGGTACTTCATCGCCGTCGCAGAGGAACTGCACTTCGGCCGGGCCGCCGAGCGGCTCAACATGGCGCAGCCGCCGCTGTCGCAGGCGATCCGGCGGCTGGAGGCCGAGCTCGGCGTGACCCTGCTGCACCGGTCCACGCGCCGGGTCGACCTCACCGACGCGGGCCGCGCCTACCTGGTCCGCGCCCGGAAGATCCTCGGCGAGGTGGACGAGGCGGCGCACGAGGCCCGCCGGGTGGCCGCCGGCGCCGTCGGCCATCTCGCCATCGGCTGCGTGGGGTCGGCGACCTACAGCCTGCTGCCCGCGATCTCCCGCGGCCTGTCCATGGAACTGCCCGGCGTCGACTTCTCCTTCCGCGGCGAGATGCTGGCCCCCGACCAGGCCACGGCCCTGCGGACCGGCGAGATCGACCTGGCCCTGCTGCGGCCGCCGAGCGCCGACCCCTCGCTGACCGTGCTGCCGCTGCGCCGGGACCGGCTCGTCGTCGCCGTCCCCGCCGACCACCGCCTGGCCGCCCTCCCGCAGCTGGCGGTCACCGACCTGGCGGGCGCGGGCCTCATCGTGCACTCCGCCGACCGGCGGTCGGTGATGTACGACGTCGTGGTCGGGCTCTTCCGCGACGCCGGCGCGGAACCCCGGATCCGCCACGAGGTCGGCGAGACCTCCACGCTGATCACCCTGGTCGCGGGCGGGCTCGGCGTCGCCGTCGTCCCGGAACCGGTGACGGCCCTGGCCCTCGAAGGCGTCGCCTACCGGCCGCTGGCGAGTCCGGCCGTGGACGTCGAGCTGGCCATCGCGCACCGCACCGACCGCACCGAGCCGCACCTGGCCCGGGCCGTCTCGCTCATCCGGGAGATCGTCTGACCGGAGCCCCGCGCAAGCGGGGAATGCGTCGCGGGGAATTCCTTGGCGACGGGGTGGAGATTTATTGAGGTTGAGCAGCTTCCGCCGGGAAGGATGCTGTTCATGGTGGACACATTGCCCCCTGCGAGGTCTTGATCTCGACCGGTTTTTGTAGCGCTAGTCGAAAAGGGGGCGTAATGAAGGCTTTCGTGATGAAGGAGATCGGGCAGGTCGGCCTGGTCGACAAGCCCGTGCCGAAGCCCGGTCCATTGGACGCCATCGTGCGGACGAACGCCGCGCTGATCTGCACCTCGGATTCCCGCACGGTCCAGGACGCCGTACGCCACACCCGCCGGGCACGCTACCTCGCAGGCAGCATCAACGGCCGGGACGTCCCCGCCTACATTGACGAGGACGGCGTTGACCCTCACAACCGCACCGAGACCTTCGCCGAGGTGGAACTGCACCTGGAAAGCTGGCGCTGGTCGGACACGACCTTCCGGCTCCGCAGCGGCAAGGCCCTCAAGGACGACCGCAAGGAGGTCGCGGTGCACTTCCGTCCCGTGCCGCACCTGCCTTTCGGCCACACAGGCGAGGCCGTTCCCAACGTGCTCCGTTTCGGGCTCGACCCGGAGGACATGACGCTCGGGCTCAACGCCATCGGCTCCGGCGCGCGAACCCTCACCCCTCTCACCATGACCGCGCAGATGGAGACCCCCGACCTGCCCGCCTACGGCCGGCTGCTCCTGGACGTCCTGCACGGCAACGCGGCCCTGTCGATCCGAGGCGACGAGGCGGAAGAGGCATGGCGGGTCCTGACCCCGGTAATGTCCGCCTGGTCCAAGGACCTGGTTCCCCTCCAGGAATACCCGGCAGGCACCACCGGCCCAACCACCTGAACACAGCGCACATGGAGGTGCCGGATGAAGGCGATCGTGGTGACGGACGAGGCCGCGGGAACAGCCGGGATGACGCTGACGGAGCGGCCCGAGCCGCCGGCGGCGATCAACGACGTCATCGTCCAGGTCCACGCGGCGGGATTCGTCCCGACCGAGCTGGCGTGGCCCTCGACCTGGGCCGATCGCAGCGACCGCGACCGGACGCCGTCGATCCCCGGCCACGAACTGGCCGGAGTGGTCACCGCCCTCGGCTACGGCACGACGGGCCTGTCCGTGGGACAGCGGGTGTTCGGCCTCACCGACTGGCACCGCGACGGCACCCTGGCCGAGTACACGGCCGTCGAGGCGCGCAACCTCGCGCCCCTGCCGGGTGACGTCGACTTCACGGTGGGCGCGAGCCTGCCGATCTCAGGGCTGACCGCGTGGCAGGGACTGTTCCGGCACGGCCGCCTCCAGGCGGGGCAGAGCGTCCTCGTGCACGGCGCCGCCGGCGCGGTCGGGTCGATGGCGACGCAGCTCGCGCGCGAGTCCGGCGCCTACGTCATCGGCACCGGACGCACCGCCGACCGCCAGAAGGCGCTCGACTTCGGCGCGGCAGAGTTCGTCGACCTCGGAACCGATGCGCTGGAAGACGCCGGCGGCGTCGACCTGGTGTTCGACGTCATCGGCGGCGACGTCCAGAAGCGATCCGCGCGCCTGATCCGAGCCGGAGGAACCCTGGTGACCGTCGTCGGCCCGCCCGAGGCGCGGCCCGCCGACGGCCTGGCGATCGACTTCGTCGTGGAGTCCGACCGTGCCCAGCTGGCTGAGATCGTCCAGCGAGTACGCGACGGACGGCTGCGCACGAACATCGGCGAAGTCGCGCCCCTCGACGACGCCGTCGCCACCCTCGACTCGACCGGACGCCGCAAGGGCAAGACGATAGTTCGCGTCCGCGCATGAGCGCGCGCAGGTGAGATCGCGGCCGGCCGGGCGGCGGTCCTTCACAGGTGCGGGGTCAGGTGGCTGATCTCGCGGTCCCATCGGCGGTAGCGGAAGCGGTCGAGGCCCGCGCGCAGAAGCCGGTGGAGGGTCAGCGCGAGCGCCCCCGCGAGGATCGGGACGGTGACGAGGACGATCGTCGCTCTGAGGCCGGTGGTCGAGCGGCTCTGCGGCGGATGGGTCGTCCGGCCGGACCGGTCCACCCAGACGCGCACGGTCTCCCCGGTCCGGTGCCTGAGCCCGAGGAGGGCGCCGGCGCTGCGCCGGCCGCCGCCGGGGTCGGTCCAGGAGACCACGGCGGTCCGGGGCGGCGCCGGGCCCGGGCCGTCCGGGTCGCCCATGGGCCGCACCACGGTCGCCGTCACCTGCCGGCGGGTCGCCTTCTGGTGCTGTTCGGCGCGCACGCCCGCGTCGTAGACGGCGTGCGCGGCGAAACCGGCCCCCACGGGTCCGGCGATGACGAACAGCATGAAGAGCACGACCCCGGCGGCCAGCTGGACGCGGTCCTCGGCCCGCCACAGCCCGCTGCGGCAGAAGCCGAGGACGCGACGCCTCCGGTTGAGCCGTCCCAGCAGCGCCTCGAAGCGTCCCATGCCCGGGTTCCCCAGCCTGTGCCCGCTCACGGCGCCCGCCGCTAAGAACCCTCGATCTTCGCGGCGTACTCGGGGTGATGCAGGTCGAACGCGGGACGCGTCGACCGGATGCGCGGGATGCGGTGGAAGTTGTGCCGCGGCGGCGGGCACGAGGTCGCCCATTCCAGTGAGCCGCCGCATCCCCACGGGTCGTCGACGCCCACGAGAGGCGCCTGCTTCGCCGTGCGCCAGATGTTCCAGAGGAACGGCAGGGTCGAGATCCCGAGCAGGAGCGCGCCGAATGAGGAGACCTGGTTGAGGAACGTGAACTCCTCCGGGTAGTCGGAGTACCGCCGCGGCATTCCCTGCACGCCCAGCAGATGCTGCACCAGGAAGGTGGTGTGGAAGCCGATGAAAAGGGTCCAGAAGTGCACCTTGCCCCAGCCTTCGTGCAGCTTCTTCCCGGTCATCTTCGGCCACCAGAAGTAGAAGCCCGCGAACATCGCGAACACCACCGTGCCGAACAGCGTGTAGTGGAAGTGGGCGACGAGGAAGTAGGTGTCGCTCACCGAGAAGTCGATCGGCGGGGAGGCGAGCATGACTCCGGTCAGCCCGCCGAACAGGAACGTCACCAGGAACCCGACGCAGAACAGCATCGGCGCCTCGAAGGTCAGCTGGCCGCGCCACATGGTTCCGACCCAGTTGAAGAACTTGATCCCGGTCGGGACGGCGATCAGGAACGTCAGGAACGAGAAGAACGGCAGGAGCACCTGGCCGGTGGTGAACATGTGGTGCGCCCACACCGACATCGACAGTCCCGCGATCACCATCGTGGCCCCGACCATGCCGATGTACCCGAACACCGGCTTGCGCGAGAACACCGGGATCACCTCGGAGACGATCCCGAAGAACGGAATCGCGATCACGTACACCTCGGGATGGCCGAAGAACCAGAACAGGTGCTGGAAGAGCAGGTCGCCGCCGTGCGCGGGGTCGAAGATGTGCGCGCCCAGCTTCCGGTCGGCCTCCAGCGCGATCAGCACGGCCGCCAGCGGCGGGAAGATCGCGAGGATCATGAAGCTGGTGAACAGGATGTTCCACGTGAAGATCGGCATCCGGAACATCGTCATGCCCGGGGCCCGCATGCACAGGATCGTGGTGATGAAGTTGACCCCGGCGAGGATCGTCCCGACGCCGCCCAGCGTCAGCCCGATGATGCCCATGTCGGCGCCGATCCCGGGGCTGTACGTCGAGTCCGACAGCGGCGGGTACATGTACCAGCCGAAGCTCGCCGCGCCGCCGGGCGTCAGGAACGAGCCGGCGGCGATGAGCCCGCCGAAGAGGAACAGCCAGTAGCCGAGCATGTTCAGCCGGGGGAACGCCACATCGGGCGCGCCGATCTGCAGCGGCACCAGCACGTTCGCGAACCCGACCAGCATCGGCGTCGCGAACAGCAGCAGCATGATCAGCCCGTGCATGGTGAACAGCTGGTTGAACTGCTCGTTGGACGTCAGCTGCAGCCCCGGCTTGGCCAGCTCGCCCCTGATGACCAGCGCCATCAGCCCGCCGATCAGGAAGAACCCGAACGCGGTGACCATGTACATGTAGCCGATCACCTTGTGGTCGGTCGAGGTGATCCACGAGACGATCGCCGACCCCTGCCGCGCGCTGCGGGTCGGGACGACCTCGCCGCGGCCGGCGGTGACGGGCGCGGCGTGTTCATTCTCCAGAGTCAATGGCCATCTCCGCTTTTCCTGGTCTCTGCGCCGTCTCCGGGGTCGGGAGCACCGGCCTGATCCGGCTCTCCCCGCTCCATCCCTGCTCCATGGGGGACGCGCGCGTTCCCGGGACGGCGGACCCGCCCCCGGAGCACCCGTCCCGGATGGCCTGCCGGAGCACCTCGAAGGGTGGAGCACCGCGATTCGCGAAGACATGGGCGAAGGTCCCGAACCCGAGGGCCCTGTAGCCCTTGACAATCGCGGCCCGAGACGTCCAGGCGATCAGTGCGGCCGTGCGGTGATGCCGGTGACCCGTGGAAGGCCCGGCGGCCGGGCCGGTGCCGCCACCAGCGGAGGCGCGGGCGGCCGGTCAGCCGCGGCCGCGGCCGCCGTGACCGCGGCGGTGGCCGTCGTCCTTGCGGGAGCTCGCGGTCGGGCCGTCGGGTCCGCAGGTCACCGTGACCTCGTACTCGGCGTCGTCGGACTCGAACTTCAGGGACGCCTCCCGCGCCGGGCCCCGCCTGGCGTCCTCCGCCTCGAAGCCCTGCCGCGGGCTCCACGCGACGAGCCGGGCCCGGCCCGCGGCGCACCTCGCGGTGACGCTGCCGCCTTCGGTGCGGAGGACCTTCGTGACCTCGTCGCCCGGAGACGCGGGCGCAGCGGTTCCGGTGGGCGGCTTGGAAGAGGCGGTCGCGGGGACGGCCGGGCTGCTCAGCCCCTGCCTGACGCTGTCCCGGTCGAGCGTCTGGGCCCGCGAACCGGTGATGCCGTCCTCGAGCACACCGATCGCGGCGATGCCGACGGTGGTCGCCGCCACCAGCGCCACCAGCCAGCCGGCGATGCCGAGCAGGACCCGTCGCCTCATGGTCCCATCATCGCCCGCCCATTCCTAAGGCCAGGTTAAGACGGCGGTAACGTCCGTTCGGGGCAGTTCACGGCACATTCCGCGGGTTACCGTGCATACGTGGCACAGGTGCTGCTGGTCGAGGACGACGCCAAGATCCGGACCACGCTCGTCCGGGCGCTCGGAGAGCTGGGCCACGCCGTGGCTTCGGCGAACACCGCGATGAGCGGGCTCAAGCAGGCCGTCGAGGAGCGGCCCGACGTGGTGGTGCTCGACCTCGGCCTTCCCGATCTCGACGGCGGCGAGGTGCTGCGCATGCTCCGCGCGGTCAGCCGGGTGCCGGTGATCGTGGCGACCGCGCGCGACGACGAGCGGGAGATCGTGCGGGTGCTCGACGCGGGCGCCGACGACTACGTGGTCAAACCGTTCGGCGCGGCGCAGCTGGACGCCCGCATCCGCGCGGTGTTCCGGCGCGCCCGGCAGGAGGAGGCCGGCGACCCCGCTCTCGTGGTCGGCGGGCTCCGGGTGGAGCCGCGCACCCGCGTGGCGTCGCTCGACGGCGTCCCGCTCGATCTGAGCCCGAAGGAGTTCGACCTGCTGCACTATCTCGCGCAGCGGCCCGGCGAGGTGATCAGCAAGCGGGAGCTGCTCACCGAGGTGTGGCGGACGGTGTACGGCAGCGCGGACAAGACCGTCGACGTGCATCTGTCCTGGCTGCGCCGCAAGCTGGGCGAGACCGCGCAGGACCCGCGGTACGTGCGCACGGTGCGCGGCGTCGGCGTCAAGCTCGTCGATCCGGCCCCATGAGCCGCAGGCTGACGCTGCTGGTGGCGGCCACGACGTCGCTGGTCCTGCTCGCGTTCCTCGTGCCGCTCGCGCTGCTCGTCCGCACCGTGGCGGCCGACCGGGCGACGAGCTCCGCGACGATCGCGGCCGAGTCGGTGGCCGCGCTGGTGACCACGCTCGACCGGCCCGCGCTCGCGAACGCCCTCGACCAGGCCGGCGCGGGCACCGGGGAGTGGCCGGTCACCGTGTTCCTCCCCGGCGGGACCGTCCTCGGCCGCCCGGCGCCCCGGTCGCCCGCCGTCGACCTGGCCGCCCGCGGCGGCAGCCTCACGGCGCAGGCGCCGGGCGGGCGGGAGATCCTCGTGGCCGTCCAGGGCCTGCCGGACGGCACCGCGGTCGTCCGCACGTTCGTGCCGGACGCCGCGCTGACCCGGGGGGTGATGCGGGCCTGGCTGATCCTCGCGGCGCTGGGGGTCGTCCTGCTGGGGCTGAGCCTGGCGGTCGCCTGGCGGATGGCGAGATCGCTCGTCCAGCCGACGCACGACCTCGCCGTCGTGTCGCACCGGCTCGCCGCCGGGGACCTCGACGCGCGGGCACGGCCGGCGGGCCCCGCCGAGTTGCGCGAGGTGTCGGCCGCGCTCAACCACCTGGCCGGACGGATCCGGGAGCTGCTCGCGCAGGAGCGGGAGGCGGCCGCCGACCTGTCGCACCGGCTGCGCACCCCGCTCACCGCGCTGCGCCTGGACGTCGAGACGCTGCGGGACCCCGGCGAGGCCGCGCGGGTCGGCGCCTCGGTCGACGCGCTGGAGCGGGCCGTGACCCAGATCATCGAGGACGCCCGCCGCCCGGCGCCCGCGGCGGCCGCGGCGGCCGGCTGCGACGCGACCGAGGTCGTCGCCGAGCGGGTGCGGTTCTGGACGGTCCTGGCCGACGACCAGGACCGGCGCCTCACCGCCCGGCTTCCGCCGGCGCCCCTGCATGTGGCGCTGAGCCGCGACGACCTGGCGGCGGCCGTCGACGCGCTGATCGAGAACGTCTTCGCCCACACCCCCGAGGGGACGGCCTTCACGATCCGCCTGGACGCCGTGCCCGCGGGCGGTGCGCGGCTCACCGTCGCCGACGAGGGACCCGGTTTCGACTCGCCCCGGTCGCTGGAGCGCGGGGCCAGCGGGTCCGGGTCGAGCGGCCTCGGCCTCGACATCGTCCGCCGCGCCGCCGAGGACTCGGGCGGGACGATGTCGGTCGGCCGCTCCCCGGAGGGCGGCGCGGTGGTGGAACTCGACCTCGGCAATCCTTAGCGCGACCTTAGGGACGCGGTAGCGCGGCCCTATCCGCGTTCGGGCGAACCTCTCGGTGGCACGGACTCCTGAAGCGGGGGCCCGGAGAAGGAGGTCGCAAGATGCGGAGGACCACACTGATCGCCGGGGTCGCGGGCGCCGCGATCGTGCTCGGCGGCGGAGTCGCCCTGGCCAACGGGGGCGGGAGCACACCGCCGGGCGGGACCGGCCGCGCGGCTGCGGTGGCGCCGTCGGCGAGCCCGTCGACGCCGGCCGCGCCGAAGGCGCCGGTGACGCCGAGGGCGCCGGGGGCCATCGACTCCGGGGAGGCCGCGCGGATCGCCCTGCGGGTGGTCCCCGGCGGCTGGATCGAGTCGGTCGAACTCGAGACCGAGCACGGCCGCACCGTCTGGGACGTCGACGTGATCGTGAACGGGGTCGAACACGACATCCACATCGACGTCCGGACCGGGACGGTGCTCAGGCACAGGACCGACGACGACAGAGGCCGAGGCCGAGACGACCGGGGCCACGACGACCGGGGCCACGACGACCGGGGCCACGGCCGGGGGCACGACGACCGGGGCCGCCACCACGGCGGTCACCACGACG
>NZ_JBIQHY010000020.1:0-5081 GCF_044508335.1 Actinomadura sp. | reverse complement strand
GGCCACGGCCGGGGGCACGACGACCGGGGCCGCCACCACGGCGGTCACCACGACGACTGAAGCCCGGACACGGACGCGCCGCCCACGGCCCCGCCCGTCCGCGAGGCCCGTGGGCGGCGCTCCGCCGCGTCGCCCTGGTCATTCCGGGCGCTCGTCGGCGTCCGCCGGTGGATCGGCCGTGTCCCGTGCCGGCGCGGCGCGGCGGGTCTTCCGCAGGCGTGCGCGGGCTCTGCCGTGCCAGGTCGGCACCTCGTGTTCGTCGTCGAAGCTGCGGGCGACGAGGATGTCGGTGGAGGAGTGCGCGAGGATCGACAGCGCGATGGTGGCGCCGACGAGATGGAAGATGTGGTCGCCGGCCGCGATCCCCGATTCAAGCACCAGCAGGCCGTACACGACCGAGGCGAAGCCCTTGGGCCCGAACCACATCACCGCGGCCTGCTCCCGCATCGTCAGCCGCGACCGCAGGAACGACACCCAGATCGCGACCGGCCGGGCGACCACCAGCGCCAGAACGGCGAAGGCCCAGCCCGCCCAGCCGACGTCCCCGAGGAACTCGGGCGACAGCAGCGCGCCGAACACCAGCAGCGCGGCGAGCTTGAGGAGTTCGGCGACCAGTTCGCCGAACTCCTCGAACGCCTCCCGGTGGCCGCGTCCCATGGTGGCGACGGTGACCCCGGCGGCGAAGGCGGCCAGGAACAGGTTGCCGTGCGTGGCCTGCGCCGTCGCCAGCACCAGCAGGCCGATCGCGACCGCGTTCAGCGGTTCGTACTTGGGGGCGATCGCGAACCAGCGGGTCCGCTCCAACATGATCGCCGCCCACGGGATCGCCACCCCGATGGCCAGCCCGCCGGCCAGTTCACCGGCCAGTTCGCCGAGGTGCAGGTCCTCCTCGCCTTGGGCGATGGCCAGGAACACCACCACGAACGGCAGGATGAGCCCGTCGTTGACCCCGGACTCGACGTTGAGCAGGTTCCTCAGCCGCGGCGGCACCTTCTCGTTGCCGACGAGCGCGGCGGCGAACACCGGGTCGGTCGGGGTGAGGACGGCCGCGATGAGCAGCGACTCCACCCAGCCCAGGCCCACCAGGTAGTGCGCGAAGACCGCGGTGATGCCCAGGGTGAGCGGGAGGCCCCAGCCCAGGGCGCGTCCGGGCAGCCGCCAGGCGTTGCGCAGGTCGTGCCAGCCGGCGTGCATGCCGTCGGTGAACAGGACCGCGAACAGTGCGAGTTCGGCCAGCCGGGAGACGATCGGGTCTCCGGGCCGGAGGGAGATCAGGTCGGTGACGCCGTCGCCGAGCAGGAAGCCGCCGACCAGGAACAGCGCCGCCGTCGACAGCACGGTGCGGTGCGCCAGGCTCGACACCAGGACCGCGAGCAGCAGCATGGCGGCGAAGGAGAGCAGCAGATCCGTCATGCGAGTCTTTCCAGGGTCGGCGGCAGCACTGCCGACCAGACTTCCCGGCTCACCCGGGCATGACCCTAACGGGTTTCGGGGGCGCTTTCCATGCCGGATCCCGCCGCGGGCGCGGCCGGCCTCGTCGTGGGCGGCCGTGCGCGCGGCGCAACCGGGCTGCGGCGTTCCCGCAGGACAGTGGGCAAGTGCCCAACTTTCGGAGCCAAGACTGGCACACAGTGCATAGCGGAAACGGTCCCGCTCGCGGCAGAATTAGCTTGATGCCGAGATACTTGGCGGTGTCCGCTCGTCCGCGTCCGGGCCGGCGGCGGGCGCCCCCCGGCGACCCGGCGCGATGCCACGTACTGCGCGCTCCCGGCGCTGACGCGGGAGAGATACGAGGTGGTTGTCATGATCGTTGGAGTTCTCAAGGAGGATTCGCCCGGCGAGCGGCGGGTGGCGGTGACACCGGACACCGTCACCAGACTGCAGAAGCTCGGATACGAGGTGATCGTCGAGTCCGGAGCCGGCGCGGGAGCCGGCTTCCCCGATGACCGGTATGAGGACGCGGGCGCCGCGATCGGCGACGCGGCGGCCTCGGACGTGGTCCTGTGCGTCACCCAGCCCTCACCCGCGCGGCTGGACGCCCTGCGGCCGGGCGCCACGCTGATCGGCCTGCTGAACCCCCGGTTCAGGCCGGACCTGGTGGAGGACCTCGCCCGGCGTCCCATCACGGCGCTGTCCCTGGACGCGGTTCCGCGCATCTCCCGGGCGCAGTCGTTCGACGTGCTCTCCTCGATGGCGAACATCGCCGGGTACCGCGCGGTGATCGAGGCCGCGCACGAGTTCGGGCGGTTCTTCACCGGCCAGGTGACCGCGGCGGGGAAGGTCCCGCCGGCGAAAGTGCTGGTCGCGGGGGCCGGCGTCGCCGGGCTCGCGGCGATCGGCGCGGCCGGCAGCCTGGGCGCGGTCGTCCGGGCCACCGACCCGCGCCCGGAGGTCGCCGACCAGGTGCGCTCGCTCGGCGGCGAGTACCTCGCCGTCGCCGAGGCCCAGCCGGACGACGCTCCGAGCACCGGCTACGCCAAGGAGATGTCGGACGACTACAACGTCCGCGCCGCCGCGCTGTACGCCGAGCAGTGCCGCGATGTCGACATCGTCATCACCACCGCGCTCATCCCCGGCAAGCCCGCGCCGAAGCTGATCACCGCCGAGATGGTGGCGACGATGCGGCCCGGATCGGTGATCGTCGACCTGGCCGCGGCCAACGGCGGCAACGTCGAGGGGACGGTCCCCGGCGAGCGGGTCGTCACCGACAACGGCGTGGTCATCCTCGGCTACACCGACCTGGCCGGGCGGCTGCCCGCGCAGGCGTCCCAGATGTACGGCACCAACCTGGCCAACCTGATACAGCTGATGACCCCGCAGCGGGACGGCCGGCTCGTCCTCGACTTCGACGACGTCGTGCAGCGCTCGATGACCGTCGTCCGCGAGGGGGAGCTCACCTGGCCGCCGCCCCCGGTGGCGGTGTCCGCGGCGCCGGCCGCCGTCGGGCCGGCGCGGCCGGAGCCCGCGGCGGAGGACCCGCCGGCCAGGAGGAACCCGGTGCCGCGCCGGGTCGGCGCCGCCGCCGCGGCCGCCGCGGTGTTCGGCCTGATCGCGGTCTCGCCGGCGGCGCTGCAGGTGCACCTGACGGTGTTCGCGCTGGCCATCGTGATCGGCTACTACGTGATCGGGAACGTCCACCACGCGCTGCACACCCCGCTGATGTCGGTGACCAACGCGATCTCCGGGATCATCGTGGTCGGCGCACTGGTGCAGATGGGCACGGGACACGCGGCGATCACCGCGCTCTCGCTCGCGGCGATCCTGCTCGCGAGCATCAACGTCTTCGGCGGATTCGCGGTCACCCGCCGCATGCTCGCCATGTTCATCAGGAGCTAGGCAATGACGGTCGCAACCGCCGCGACCGCGGCGTACATCGTCGCGGCGCTGTTCTTCATCCGCGCGCTGGCCGGGCTCTCCCGGCACGAATCCGCGCGCCTCGGCAACACCTACGGCATGCTCGGGATGGTCGTGGCGCTCGCCGCCACCATCGCCCTCACCATCGACGACGGCATCGACCTCCCCGCGTTCGGGCTGCTCGTGGCCGCGATCGCGGTCGGCGCGCTGATCGGCCTGCAGCGGGCCAGGTCGGTGGAGATGACCGCGATGCCGGAGCTCATCGCACTGCTGCACAGCTTCGTCGGGCTGGCCGCGGTCCTGGTCGGCTGGAGCGGCTACCTGCACGTCGAGCACCGTCCCGAGGGGACGGAGGCCGCCGCGCTCGCCCGCGAGGGCATGCTCGGAATCCACAGCGCCGAGGTCTTCATCGGCGTCCTCATCGGCGGCGTCACCTTCACCGGCTCCGTCGTGGCCTACGGCAAGCTGTCGGGCAGGCTGAAGTCCGCACCGCTGATGCTGCCGGGCAAGAACCTGCTCAACGTCGCGGCGCTCGCCGTGTTCGCCGCGCTCACGGTCGCCTTCGTCGCGGAGCCCCGGATGTGGCAGCTCGCCGCGGTCACCGCGCTGGCGCTCCTGCTCGGCTGGCACCTGGTCGCCTCCATCGGCGGCGGTGACATGCCGGTGGTGGTCTCCATGCTGAACAGCTACTCCGGGTGGGCGGCCGCCGCGTCCGGGTTCCTGCTCGGCAACGACCTCCTGATCATCGTGGGCGCGCTGGTGGGCTCCTCGGGCGCCTACCTGTCGGCCATCATGTGCCGGGCGATGAACCGCTCGTTCCTCTCGGTCATCGCCGGCGGGTTCGGCCTGGAGGCGCCCGCCGCGTCCGGCGCCGACCAGGGCCGACACCGGGAGATCACCGCGGCCGAGGCCGCCGAGGCGCTCACCGCGGCCTCCTCGGTGATCATCGTTCCCGGGTACGGCATGGCCGTCGCCCAGGCGCAGACCCCCGTCGCCGCGCTGACCGCGCGGCTGCGCGACCTCGGCGTCCAGGTCAGGTTCGGCATCCACCCGGTCGCCGGCCGCCTGCCCGGCCACATGAACGTGCTGCTCGCCGAGGCCAAGGTGCCCTACGACCTGGTGCTGGAGATGGACGAGATCAACGACGACTTCGCCGGCACCGACGTCGTCCTGGTGATCGGCGCCAACGACATCGTCAACCCGGCCGCCGAGGAGGACCCCGCGAGCCCGATCGCCGGCATGCCCGTCCTGGAGGTCTGGAACGCCCGGCAGGTCATCGTGTTCAAACGCTCCATGGCCACCGGGTACGCCGGCGTCCAGAACCCGCTCTTCTTCCGCGACAACACCCAGATGCTCTTCGGTGACGCCAAGGACCAGGTCGAAGGCATCCTCCGCAGCCTGGAACGCCTGACCCCGGTACCCGGCTGACCCTGGGAGCACCGACTCAGGATCGTCCCCAGGCTCGGCTGAGGGGTTCGCCGGCATCTCCTGCCACTTCATTGTCTAGCGCAGGCGGGGGCTTGCGGCAAGAGCCGGGTCGGCGGGCAGAATCGCTGCTCGCGCACCGGGAACCGGGGCGCGAAAGGGGGATTGGCATGCGGGTTCTGCTGTCGACGATCGGTTCGCGCGGCGAGGCCAGCCGATGATCGCTGTGGCGGGCTCCGCTCAACGTCCAGCGCCGGCGGCTCGGCCTCGAACCCGTCGCGGACGTGCGCTCCCACCTGTTC
>NZ_JBIQHY010000220.1:0-3600 GCF_044508335.1 Actinomadura sp. | reverse complement strand
CCGTGCTGGACCGCCTCCTCGGGCTTGAGGGAGTCCGAACGGACATCGCGATGATGCGCACTCCGGACGGCCACGGACGGGTCGAGCTGACCAAGTACCGCACACCGCCGAGCCTGGACGGTGACGCGCACGCTCCGCCGCACACGCTGGGCGCGCATCGCATCATGTTCGCCGTCGACGACATGGACGACGTCCTCGAACGCCTGCGGCCGCACGGAGCCGAACTCCTCGGCGAACTCGTCCAGTACGAGGACAGCTACCGGCTCTGCTACCTCCGCGGCCCGGCAGGCATCATCGTCGCGCTGGCCGAGCAGACCAACTGACAGAGTCGCCCCCGCATCAGGGCGCGCCCTGAAAGTCAGGTCACCCCCTGGGGGTGTGAGGGTGTGCCCGCCAGGCGGCGCTGCCGTTCGACGGTGGCCAGGTAGAAGGCCCAGGCGAATGCGAAGCTGGTGAAGAGGCTGGAGACGAAGAACAGCCATGGGCGGCCGATGCCGCGGCGGCGGCCGTCGATGATCGTCATGAGCGGCAGCAGGATCACGTTGCCGATCGTGTAGTCCTGGCCGGCGGAGTTCGCGGCGGGGTCGGTGAACATCAGGTCGATGTACTGCGCCCAGCTGCCGTCGCCCCAGATCGGGTTGACGTTGCCGAGGAGCGACAGCACCTCGTCAGCGCCACGCCGCCCCGCAGTTTTGTCATTATTGTCGAAACAGATAGGTTCAGGCGCATGGCCAAGCCGGCGCAGACGGCGCGCAGCGAACGCACCCGCGAGGCGCTGCGGCGCGCCGCTCTGGTCCGGTTCCTCGCCCAGGGAGTGGAGAACACCTCGGCCGAGCAGATCGCCGCCGACGCCGGGGTGTCGCTGCGGACCTTCTACCGCCACTTCGCCTCGAAGCACGACTTGCTGTTCGCCGACTACGACGCCGGCCTGCACTGGTTCCGCAGCGCGCTGGCGGCCCGTCCGGACGACGAGCCCATCATCGGGTCGGTGCGGGCGGCCATCTTCGCCTTCCCCTACGACGTGGAGGCCGTCACGCAGATCGCCGCCCTGCGGGCCGAGGCGCTCGACCCCTCCCAGATGGTCCAGCACATCCGCCAGGTCGAGTCGGACTTCGCCGAGGCGGTGGCCGAACGGCTCGCCCGCCTCACGGCCCCGGACGGCGGTGCGCCGATCGGCGAGCGGCTCGCCGTCACCGTGACCGCGCGGTGCGTCGCCGCCGCCGTCTTCGGTGCGATGGAGGTCTGGATGCTGGGCGAGGAGCGGTCCTTGGCCGAGCTGGCGCAGCTGTGCCACTCCGCGCTCTCCTCGATCGAGGCCGGGATGGTCGATGGCATGTTTCGTCACTATTGACGAAACCTGGAGGGCGTGTCAGCCTCCCGGAGAGGCCACGGGAACCGGGGAGGCGGCGCGATGCAGCGCTTCGACGCGATCGTCATCGGCGCGGGGCACAACGGGCTGGCGGCGGCCGCCCTGCTGCAGCGGGCAGGTCTGCGGACCGTCTGCCTGGAGTCCAAGCGGTACGCCGGCGGGATGGCCTCCACCGTCGAGCTCTTCGACGGCTACAAGTTCGAGATCGCGGGCTCGCTGCAGTTCCCGACGTCCGCGACGGTCAGCCGCGAACTCGGCCTGGACGCGGTGCCCACCGTGGACGTGGACGTCATGTCGGTGTCACTGCGCGGCGTCGGCGACGACCCGCTCGTCTACTACACCGACCCGATGCGGCTGATGACCCACCTGAACGAGGTGCACGGCACCGAGGTCGTCAACGGCATGGCCGAGCTGATGGCATGGAGCCGGGCACCGGCCCGGGCACTCGGACGCTTCGACGCCGGGTCGCCACCCAAGACGCTGGACGAGATGTACGCCTGCGCGACCAATGAGCGCGAACGGTCCAGCATCACCGACCTGCTGTTCGGATCGGTCACCGACGTGCTCGACCGCTACCTCCCCGACAAGGACAAGCACGGCGCACTGCGGGGGATGCTCGCCTTCCTCGCGGTCAACACCACCTACCGCGGCCCGGCCACGCCGGGGAGCGCCGCAGCTCTGGCCTTCGGCCTGGCCGTCCCCGACGAGAGCACGGTTCTGATGAAGAAGCCGCGGGGCGGCATCGGAGCGCTCACCGCGCACCTCCGGGACCTGTTCACCTCCGCCGGCGGAGAGCTGCGGCTGCGCACCGAAGTGACAGAGATCCGCGTCGTGAATGGACGCGTCGTGGGCGTCCGGACCAAGGACGGGTCAACGCTCGACGCCCCGATCGTCGTCTCCTGCATCGCCCCCGACCTGACGATCACCCGCCTGGTCCCGTCCAGCGCCGTGGCCGCCGACGTGCGCCACCGCTTCTCCCGCGTCGACCACCGCGGCAGCTACGTCCAGATGCACTTCGCGTTGGACGGCGCACCGGAGTTCGCGGCACCCTACGAGCTGCTCAACGACCCGTCGATGCAGGCGGCCATCGGCCTGTTCAGCACGCCGGAGGAACTCCAGCGGCAGTGGGAGGACTGCCGCCGCGGGGTCGTGCCGGCCGACCCGGCCATCGCGTTCCAGATCCCCTCGGCACACGACCCCGGCCTCGCGCCGCCGGGCAAGCACGCGGCATCGGCGTTCTCACTGTGGTTCCCCATCGAGGCCGACCGCGCCGACTACGCCCGGTTGAAGGCCGAGATGGGACAGCGCGTGATCGACAAGATCACCCGGGTCGCACCCGGCTTCGCCGACCTCATCACCAAGCACACCACGTTCACACCACGCCACATGAGCACCATGTTCGGGGCGCCGGGCGGCGACTACTGCCACGGCCTGCTCCACCCGGAGCAGATGGGTCCCCACCGCCCCGGTCCGACCGGATACGCCGACCGGCCGCTCGGCATCGACGGGCTCTACCTGGGCAGCGCGGGTTGCCACGGCGGCCCGGGCATCACCTTCATCCCCGGCTACAACGCCGCCCACGCGGCCCTCACCGACAGCTGACCCGACGCCCGTCTGCGGTGCTCACCGAGTGTCCGCCACCTGGGCGGACGGGCCGCTCCGCATCAGCGGGCGACCGGCCGGCGGACCTGGTTCACCAGTAGGTCACAGACCACGCCATCGTCGGTGTCGTCACGCACGGCTCCGCCTTCAGAGCCTCACCCTCGACTCCGGCGATGACACACCTACCCGTGGCCTTGTTCAGGATCGCCATGTTCTGGTGGGTCCAGAAGTGACGCGAGTCCCTGTTGTCGCACGGCACCAGCGACATATAGGGGTAAGGCCAGCCCGAGTAGGGGACAAGGCACTGCCCCGTCTGGAGGCTGATCAGGAATCCGCCGTTCCACCATCCCCATCGCTGCCCCACGTCAGTGGAGTTGCATCGACCGTAGTAGGCCGCGCCGGTGTTGGAATCGAAACACAGTCCCGTCAAGGGGTTCATGATCTTGAATGGACCCGGAATCCCCGGCCACGTCATCCCTGCCGGCTGCATGTCCCCCGACGCTCTGGCATGGTCAGCCGGTGACTGGGCTGCCGCCGGAGAAGCTCCCAGCGGCGCCAGTACGGCTGTCAGCGTGAATACCACACCGATCCTCTTGTTCCGCAGCATTCCTCTCCCCAGTCTTTGCACT
>NZ_JBIQHY010000219.1:0-3637 GCF_044508335.1 Actinomadura sp. | reverse complement strand
GCATGCCCGGCGACGCAGGCGACCGCAGCGACGCCACGCAAACCGCAACAGGCACAGAAACCGCAACAGCGGCGCGAGGATCGCCTGCGTCGCTAACGGGGGTTCCAGGGGGTCGCCCCCCTGGGTCAAAGCGGCGGCCAGGGGATCGCCGGCCAGTCCTCGGGCGGGTACGGGTGGATGCGGTGTTTGAGCATCAGTTCGACGCGGCGGCGGGTGGCGTCGACTTCGGCGGGGGTGAGGAGTTCGGCGAGGCGGGCGCCGAGGGCGCCGCGCAGGGCGGCGTCGACGCGGGCGAGGGCTTCGAGGGCTTCGGTGGTGAGGGGTTTGCCGCGCCACTGCCACAGGACGGTGCGGAGCTTGTACTCGGTGGAGAAGCAGACGCCGTGGTCGCAGCCGTAGACGTGGCCGTCGCCGGGCGGGAGCAGGTGGCCGATCTTGCGGTCGGCGTTGTTGACGACGGCGTCGAACACCGACATGCGGCGGATCGCCTCGTCGTCGGAGCGGGACAGGGCGACGAGGTCGATGTCGGGGTCGGGTTCGACCCACAGCTGCACCATGCCGGGGCCGTAGGGGCCGTCGCGGTGGACGGTGGGCGGGACGGTGCGCCAGCCCATGACCTTGGAGACCTCGTAGGCGGCGACCTCCCGCTCGGCGAGGGTGCCGTCGGGGAAGTCCCACAGGGGGCGTTCGCCGGCGACGGGCTTGTAGACGCAGTTGGCGGTCCGGCCCTCGTGTTCGATGGAGCAGTACAGGGTGGCGTTGGACGCCTGGACGAGGCGGCCCTCCACGTCGAGGCGCCCGGCGGACAGCAGCCGTTCGGCGGCGGCCGTGTCGCGGGGCGGCACGGGGCGCCCGGGCGCGTCGCGGCCGGTTCCGCCGGCGGGCGCCCGGTCCCGGGAGGACTGCGTCATGTGTTCATTCTCCCGGCCACGCCGTCCATGATCCAGCACGAGGGGACGCTCATCTCAGCCCATGTACCCGTTCTGCCGCGGGCAGACGTGCCCGTCGCCGTCGAGCGGCAGCCCGCACAGCGGGCACGGGGGGCGGCCGGCGGCGACGACCTTGAGGGCGCGTTCGGCGAACGCGCGGGCCTGGGCGGGGCTGATCCGGACCCGCAGGACGGCGATGGCGGGGTCGTCCTCGCCGACTTCGGGCTCCTCCGCGGTCTCGGTGACCTCCTGCGCCTCGATGACGACCTGCTCGCCGTCGGGGTCCCAGGCGAGGGCCATGGTGCCGACCTTGAACTCCTCTTCGACGGGCTGGTCGAGGGGGTCGTCGTCCTGGAGTTCGGTGGGGGTGACGGCGGGCACGGGGGCGTCGCCGCCGCTGCGCCGCAGCACCTCGTCGAGGAGCTCCTCCAGGCGTTCGGCGAGCAGCGTCACCTGGAACTTCTCCAGCCCGACGCTGGTGACCCGGCGGCCGGAGCGGGCCTGCAGGTAGAAGGCGCGGTCGCCGGGCCGCCCGACGGCGCCGGCGACGAAGCGCTCCGGCAGGTCGTAGGAGATGACGGGCATGACACCGACCCTACGCGCCGCCGCCGACGGGCGCGTCACTCGACCCGAGTCCGTCTTTCCCGGAATCTTCCTCCGGCGGGGGCGGAACCAGGCCGGCGGTGTCGCCTCCGGTGTCGTTGAGCCGGAGGACGAACGGCCGCGTCTCGGTGTAGCGGATCGCGGTGAGCGAGGCGGGGTCTGCCTGGATCCGCTGGAACTGGTCGAGGTGGAGGCCGAGGGCGTCGGCGACGACCGCCTTGATGATGTCGCCGTGGCTGCAGACGGCGTAAAGGGCGCCGGGGCCGTGCTCGGCGGCGACGCGGTCGTTCCAGTCGCGGACGGCGGTGACGGCGCGGTGCTGGGCGGCGGCGAGGGACTCGCCGTCCTCGCCGGGGAACCGGGCGGCGCTGGGGTGGGCCTGCACGACCCGCCACAGCGGTTCTTCGGCGAGTTCCTTGAGGGGGCGGCCGGTCCAGTCGCCGTAGCGGACCTCGCCGAACCGCTCGTCGGTCTCGACCTTCTCGACGGGCGGGGTGCGCGCGGCGGCGATCGCCGCGGCGGTCTCGGCGCAGCGTTCGAGGGGGCTGGACACGACGGCGGCGAGCGGGAGGGACGCCAGCCGGGCGGCGACGGCGGCGGCCTGGGCGCGGCCGCGGTCGTCGAGGCGGACCCCGGGCGTCCATCCGGCGAGCACCGGGCCGGTCATCGCGGTCAGGCCGTGCCTCACCAGGAGAAGGGTCGTCACAGCGGCCACTCTAGGAGATCTCCGGCGTAACGGCGGCGTGCGGTGCGGATGCGGGAGAATGCACGGTGTGATCGTGGACAAGGCCGTCTACGCGGGCGGGACGCGCCGCGACATCGACGGCGACATCAGCGACGCCTTCGACGCGGCCCGCGAGGAGGGCGACTGCTTCCTGTGGATCGGCCTGTTCGAGCCGGGCGAGGACGAGTTCGACCTGATCAAGGACGAGCTGGACCTGCATCCGCTGGCCGCCGAGGACGCGGTGTCGGCGCACCAGCGTCCGAAGATGGAGCGCTACGGCGGCACGCTGTTCGTGGTGCTGAAGACGCTGTCCTACATCGACGAGACCTCCGACATCGAGGTCGGCGAGATCATGGTCTTCCTCGGCCGGGACTTCGTCGTCACCGTCCGGCACGGCGCCGGGAACCCCCTCGGCCCCGTCCGGCAGCGGCTCGAGGACGACCCGGAGCTGCTGCGGCACGGCTCGACCGCCGTCCTGTACGCGGTGTGCGACGAGGTCGTCGACCGGTACGGGCTCGTCGCGCACGAGGTCGAGGTCGACATCATCGGGCTGGAGCGGGCGGTGTTCGACCCGGGAGCGCGGGACGTGACCGCCGACATCTACTCCCTCAAGCGGGAGGTGCTGGAGTTCCGGAGCGCCGAGGACCCGCTCGTCCCGGTGCTGCGGGAGATCGTCAAGGGCCGGGTCGCCGAGTGCGGCTCGACCCGCGAGTACTTCCGCGACGTCCTGGACCACCTGCTGCGCGTGGACGGGCAGGTCGACGCGCACAACGAGCTGCTGAACAGCGTGCTGACCGCGCATCTGGCGCTGCTCGGCAAGCAGCAGAACGAGGACATGCGGAAGATCTCCGCGTGGGCGGCGATCATCGCGGTGCCGACCGCGATCGCCGGGATCTACGGGATGAACTTCGACCACATGCCGGAGCTGCACTGGAGCTTCGGGTACCCGCTGGTCATCGCGGTGATGGCGGTCGCCAGCGTGCTGCTGTTCCGGCGGCTGCGCAAGAGCGGGTGGCTCTGACCGGGCGCCCCCGCGGGCGGGGGCGCTAGGGCGCGTCGTCGCGCGGGGACGGCGGGGCGGCGAGCAGGGCGGCCCACAGGTGCGTCTCGGCGCCCCGCGACTCCAGCCGGCGGCGCATCCGCTCCACGCCGCCGCGCGTGGGCAGCGCCAGCCAGACCAGCAGCGGGTAGCCGGCGGCGAACCCGGCGACGAACACCAGCTCGCTGTGCCCGATCATCGCCAGCGGCAGGCCGAGCAGGATGACGCCCTCGGCGAGCGCGAACCGCAGCAGCACCGCCTGCCGGAACATCATCAGCGCCGTGCGGGCCGCCGCGGCGGGCTCGGCGGGCGCGGCGCCCGGCGCCACCGGCCGCGGCGCGC
>NZ_JBIQHY010000102.1:15659-25974 GCF_044508335.1 Actinomadura sp. | reverse complement strand
GAGCGAGGATCGCCTGCGTCGCTAACGGGGGTTCCAGGGGGTCGCCCCCCTGGGAGTTAGCGTCGCCCCCCTGGGAGTTACGGCAGTTTCCAGTCCACCGGGGGCGCGCCCTGCTGTTCGAGGAGCTGGTTGGCTCGGGAGAAGGGGCGGGAGCCGAAGAAGCCGCGGTCGGCCGAGTAGGGGCTCGGGTGCGGTGACTCGATGCAGGGGACGCCGCCGAGCAGCGGTTTGAGGTTGCGGGCGTCGCGGCCCCACAGGATGGCGACGAGCGGGCGGCCGCGGGCGGCGAGCGCGCGGATGGCCTGCTCGGTCACTTCCTCCCAGCCTTTGTTGCGGTGCGAGCCGGGCTTGCCGGGCATGACGGTGAGTGATCTGTTGAGCAGGCAGACGCCGTTCTCGGCCCACGGGGTGAGGTCGCCGTTGGACGGTTCGGGGTGGCCGAGGTCGCTGCAGTATTCGCGGAAGATGTTGACGAGGCTCGCGGGCAGGGGCCGGACGTCGGGCGCCACGGAGAAGCTGAGGCCGACCGGGTGTCCGGGCGTCGGGTAGGGGTCCTGGCCGACGATGAGGACGCGGACGTCGTCGAACGGCTGGGTGAACGCGCGGAGGATGAGGTCGCCGGCGGGGAGGTAGCGGCGGCCGGCGGCGACTTCGGCGCGCAGCCAGTCGCCCGCGGCGGCGATCGTCCCGGCGACCGGCTGCAGCGCGGTGGCCCAGCCCGCTTCGACGATCTCCGAGAGTGGTCGTGCCGTCATGGCGCACCACCCTAGTCCGGTGATCACGTCTGCGCCGGTGGTTAGCCCCGTCAGTCCGCTTTGTGTAGTTTTCTGACCTCATGAGGCCGGTGATGGTGAAATTCTTGTCCAGCGGGGCCCAAAAACGCCGCATGAACTGGGTGAAACGCCCCGTTAAATCCCTGTTGCTTCCTTCTGGCCCGCGTTGACCTGCCGCCGCCCAGCGCATAACTCCTAGAGGCAGGGCAGGCGACAGGACGAGCGGACGGGACGAGAGCATGAGCCAGCTGAGCACCGTGGACGCGACATTCCTCCACGCCGAGACCGGTACCACCCGCGCCCACATCGCCGGGCTGGGCATCGTCGACGCCGGGTCGTGCCCCGGCGGCCGGCTCACCGTCCCGCTCGTCGCCGGGCTGGTCCGCGACCGCGCGCATCTCGCGGCGCGTCCGCTGCGGCAGCGGCTCGTCCAGGTGCCGCTCGGCCTGGACCACCCCTACTGGGAGGACGATCCGGACTTCGAGCCCGAACGGCACATCACCGAGATCGGGCTTCCCGCGCCGGGCACCGAACGCCAGCTCGCCGACATCGTCGGGATGCTGCACGAGCAGCCGCTCGACCTCACCCGCCCGCTCTGGGAGCTGGTGCTGATCCAGGGCCTGCACGGCGGGCTGACCGCCGTCTACGTGAAGGTGCACCACGCCGCGGTGGACGGCGTGATGGCCGCCGAGACGCTCGCCGCGCTGCTCGACCTGACGCCCGAGCCGCGGGACGTGCCCGCCGACGAGGAGGCCCCCGCCCGCGCCCCCGGCGTGCTCGACATGGTCGGGACCGGGCTGCTGCGGGCCGCGCTGCACCCCGTCCGGTCGGCGGTGTCGATGGCGCGCACCGCCCCCTACCTGGACGATGTGCCGGGCCTGTCGTCCATCCCGGGCATGGGGCTGGTGTCGGCGGCCGTGCAGGGCGCGCTGCGCCGCCCGGGGACGCCGCGGGCGCCCCGGATGAGCGCGCCGCCGACCCCGTTCAACCTGCCGATCGGCCGCCGCCGCTCCGTCGCCTTCGGTGAGCTGCCGCTCGCCGCGGTCAAGGAGATCCGGCGGGGCCTCGGCGGCAGCGTGAACGACGTCGTCATGGCGCTGTGCGCGACGGCGCTGCGGCAGTGGCTCGACAAGCGCGGCGACCTGCCGGACCGCCCGCTGGTCACGGCCGTCCCGGTGTCGCTGCGGCGCGGCGGCGCGGCGGCCGAGCCGGGCAACCAGCTCTCGCTCATGACGGCGCCGCTCGCCACGCACGTCCCGGACCCGGCCGAGCGGTACGCCGCCGTCCGGCGCGACATGGACGTCGCCAAGCGCCGGTTCACCCGCTCGTCGGGCGCCTGGGTGCGGGACGTGACCGGCCTGCTGCCCGCGCCGCTCGCCGGCGCGGTGACCAGGCTCGCGCTGCAGGCCGCGCCCGCCTTCTCGGTGCGCCCGGTCAACCTGATGATCTCGAACGTGCCCGGCCCGCAGATCCCGCTGTACCTGTGCGGGGCGAAGGTGCTCGGCTACTACCCGATCTCCGTCGTGACGGACGTGAGCGGCGGCCTGAACATCACCGTCTTCTCCTACGCCGGCAAGGTCCACGTCGGGATCGTGGCGTGCCGCGACCTCATCCCCGACCCGTCCGAGATCGTGGACCACCTCGTGGACGCGCTGGACGAGCTGAAGGCGCTCAGCCGCGAGTGAGGCCGAGGGCCTCCCGGTGCCGCCGCGCGAGCGCCAGCGCGGCGGCGCCCGCCGGCTGCACGGGCCGCGGGACGGGCCCGGCGAGCGGCGCCATCGACACCGTGCCCTCCTCGTTGACCGCGACCAGGCCGCCGAACAGGTCCCCGAACACGTCGTCGTCCATGACGACGGCCGTGAGGAGGTCGAGCGCGAACGTCAGCGGGTCGACGCCGAGCCCGAGGAAGTACGCCCGCAGCCGGCCCTCGTCGCGGGCGGCGGTCATCGCCCGGTGGAAGGGCCATTCCTCCTGGACGAAGCCGTCGCCGTAGTCCTCGCCCTTTCCGAGGAACTCCTCGGCGTACTCGCGGACCATGCACTGCCACAGGTCGGGCGCCTCGCCGCGGAGCGGCTGGAAGACGCCGACGGGCATCACCTGGTGGAGCCCGCCGGCGTGCGCGACCTTCGCCGGGTCGCGCCAGTGCAGGACGTACGAGCCGGACGCCGTCGCGGTCAGCGTCGTGACCGCGCACAGGGCGGGGCGGCGGGCGAGGTCGCACGGGTCGCCGATCCGGGTGCGCAGCGGCAGGCCCTCCGTCCCGGCGGCCAGCTCGTGCGCGACGCACTCGCCCACGTTCACGCCGTCGAAGTAGCGCGCGGGCCCGAACCGCAGGACGGGGAGTGCGACGTCGAGGAGCCGGTAGGACGGGCGGTCCTCGAAGACCTTCGGCGGCGCGAGCGCGGCCATGGCCTCGGCGTACGTCCGGTACCCGTCCGGGAGACCGCCGGCGGGGCCGGCGACGGCGGGCGGGGCGGGCCGCTCGTCCCATTCCAGCCGGAGGCCGGTGAGCGGGACCGGCGCGTCCGGCACCCAGCCGTCACGGCACAGCAGCGGCGTCCCCGCGACGCGCCCGGCGTCCGGATAGAGCGCGCTCGCCGCCTCTCCCAGCCGCGCCCGCTCTTCGTTCAGCGCCGCCCGCGCCGCGCGCCACGCCCGCTCGTCCACCCCGCCCAGCCTAGGCGCCCGGCGATCGCCGCTCGCCGGCTCAGGCGGCGGCGAGCTTGCGGGCGACGTCCTGCTCGATGAGGTCGGCGTTGACCATCGCGGCGGCCATCGAGCCGGCCGAGGCCGCCATGATGACCTGGCCGGCGGGGGAGACGACGTTGCCCGCGGCCCACACGCCCGGGACGCTGGTCCGGCCGGTCTCGTCCACCTTCACGAAGCCGCTGTCGGCGATCTCGGCGCCGAGGTCGGTCAGCGGGCCGTCCTTGGCCGCCCACTCCGGCGCGACGAAGACGGCGTCGCAGGGCAGCTTCGAGCCGTCCGCCAGCTCGAAGCCGGTGACGCGGTCGTTCTCGACGACGAGGCGCCGCGCCTCGCCCTCCACGACGCGGACGCCGCGCGCGTCCAGGCGGGCCGCGTCGTCGCCTGCCGGGGCCTTCGCCGCGAGGAACGTCACGTCCGGCGACCACTGCCGCAGCAGCGACGCCTGGTGGACGGAGTTCGGCGACGTCGCCAGCACGACGAGCCGCCGGTCGCGGACCTCCCACCCGTGGCAGTACGGGCACATCTGCACTTCGCGGCCCCACCGGTCCTGGAGGCCGGGAACGTCCGGCAGGACGTCGGCCACGCCCGTGGTGACCAGCAGCCGCCGGCCGCGCAGGACGGTCCCGTCCGCGAGCGTGAGGGCGAAGCCCTCCTCGGCGTCCCCGGCCGCGTGCTCGACGGTCCCGGAGATGATCTCGCCGCCGTAGCCGCGCACCTCGGTGCGGCCGATCTCCAGCAGGCGGGCGGGCGGCAGGCCGTCCCGGGTGAGGAAGCCCTGCATGTGCTCGGCCCGCGCGTTGCGGGGCTCGCCCGCGTCGACCACGGTGACGCGGCGGCGGGCGCGGGACAGGACGAGCGCGGCGCTCAGCCCGGCGGGCCCGCCCCCGATGATCAGTACGTCTCGTTCGATGTTCTCGGTCATGCCGCGAGGATGCGCGGCGGGTCCCGAGATTGACAAACTTCTTTGCCGAACCTGCAATTGGGGGATGGAGACGACCGAGCAGGTGCTCGCCGGAGTGGGCCCGCGGCTCCGGCGGCTCCGGCAGGAGCGCGACATCACCCTCACCGCGCTCGCCGAGGCCACCGGCATCTCGGTGAGCACGCTGTCGCGGCTGGAGTCGGGCAAGCGGCGGCCGAGCCTGGAGCTGCTGCTGCCGCTGGCGCAGGCCCACGGGGTGCCGCTGGACGAGCTGGTCGGCGCGCCCGCCGTCGGCGACCCGCGGATCAGGCCGCGCCCGCAGAAGATGGGCGACATGACCGTGCTGCCGCTGACCAGGCGCCCCGGCGGGGTGCAGGCGTTCAAGATGCTCGTCCCGGAGCGGCGGTGGACGAACGAGCCGCAGACCCACGAGGGCTACGACTGGCTGTACGTCCTGAACGGCCGGCTGCGCCTGCACCTGGCGGGCCGCGACATGATCCTGGAGCCGGGGGAGGCCGCCGAGTTCGACACCCGGCTGCCGCACTGGTTCGGCGGCGCGGGCGGGCCGGCCGAGGTGCTCAGCCTGTTCGGGCCGCAGGGGGAGCGGATGCACCTGCGGGCCAGGCCCCGGCGGAAGTGACATAAGTTGGGTGTCCGTGCAGACCGCCCAACCTCCCCAGGAATGCCCGGAACGCCGGCGCGCCGCGCCCGCCGCGTGGGCGCTGTGGGGCGTCGGCGTCCTCGCCTACGCGGTCGCGGTCCTGCACCGGACGTCCTTCGGCGTCGTCGGCCTGGACGCCGTCCGCCGGTTCGACGCGTCCGCCGGCATCCTCGCGTCCTTCACGGTCCTGCAGCTGCTCGTCTACGCGGGCCTGCAGATCCCCGTCGGCCTGCTGCTCGACCGGGTCGGCCCGCGCCGGATGGTCGCGGGCGGCGCGCTGCTCATGGCCGCCGGGCAAGCGCTCATGGCCGTGTCCACCGGCGTCGGCACGGCCGTCGCCGCCCGCGTGATGGTCGGCGCGGGCGACGCGATGACGTTCATCAGCGTCCTCGGCATCGTCGCGACCTGGTTCCCCGGCCGCTACGTCCCGGTCGTGACGCAGCTCACCGGGCAGCTCGGGCAGCTCGGCCAGGTGCTCAGCGCGATCCCGTTCGTCGCGCTGCTGCACGGCCCCGGCTGGGGCACGGCGTTCGGGTCGGCGGCGGCGCTCGGCGTCCTCATGGCCGTGCTGGCGGTCGCCGTGCTGCGCGACGGGCCGGGCCGCGCCGACGTCCCCACGCTGCGCGAGACGGGCACGAACCTGGTCGCGGCCTGGAAGCACCCCGGGACCCGCCTCGGCCTCTGGTCGCACTTCGTGACCCAGTTCTCGTCCAACACGTTCGCGCTGATGTGGGGCTACCCGTACCTGGTGTCGGGGCAGGGCATGGAACCGGCCGCCGCGTCCACGCTGCTGACGCTGTTCGTGCTGGTCAACGTCGTGTCCGGGCCGTTCATCGGGCGGCTCGTCGCCCGCTACCCGCTGCGCCGGTCGTGGCTCGTCCTCGGCATCGTCGGGATGAACGCCGCGGCGTGGGCGGCCGTCCTCGCCTGGCCGCCGCCCGCGCCCGCGTGGCTGCTGGTGCTGCTGATCCTGTGCGTCGCGCCCGGCGGCCCCGGCTCGATGATCGGCTTCGACTTCGCCCGGACGTTCAACCCGCCCGGACGGCAGGGCACCGCGACCGGCATCGTCAACGTGGGCGGCTTCATCGCCTCCCTCGTCACGATCCTGCTGATCGGGCTCGTCCTGGACGCCCTGTCGCCGCGCGGCGAGTTCACCCCCGAGGCGTTCCGCGCCGCGTGGACCGTCCAGATCGGGATCTGGGCGATCGGCGTCACGGGCGTCCTGCGGACCCGGACGCTGGCTCGCCGCCACATCGGCCTCGCCGCCGGCCGCGGCCGCCGGCGGGGCTGATCAGCTCCGCAGCTCCAGCGTGCAGCACTTCGGCCCGCCGCCCGCCTTGCGCAGCTCGGACAGGTCCACCGGGACGGGCTCGTACCCGCGGGCCTCCAGCGTCTTGATCAGCCCGGTCGCCTCGGTGTTGATGACGACGTTGCGCCCGTCGCACACCGCGTTCAGGCCCAGCACGGCCGCGTCCTCCTCGTCCGCGACGACGGCGTCGGGGAACAGCCGCTCCAGAACCGCGCGGCTGCCCGGCGAGAACGCGCCGGGGTAGTAGGCGACGTTGCCGCCGCCGAGCGGGAACAGCGCCGTGTCCAGGTGGTAGAAGCGCGGGTCGACGAGCCGGAGCGTCACGACCGGGCGCCCGAGGAACTCCTGCGCCTCCTGGTGGGCGGCCAGGTCCGTCCGGAACCCGGTGCCCGCCAGGATCACGTGGTCGAGCGTGAGGAAGTCGCCCTCGCCCTCGTTGGTGTGCCGGGCCTCCAGGACGTCCGGGAACCCGTTCTCCCGCATCCACTTCGCGTACGCGGGGCCCTCCGCCCGCCGCTCCGGATGGGCGAACTTCGCCCCGTAGACGCGTCCGCCGACCACCAGCGCGCCGTTCGCCGCGAACACCATGTCGGGCAGCCCCTCGATCGGGTCGATGAGGCTCACCTCGTGCCCGAGCTCCAGATACGCGGCGCGCAGCGCCTCCCACTGCTCGACGGCCCTCCCGGCGTCCGCCCCGGCCGCCGGGTCCATCCAGGGGTTGATCGCGTAGGTGACGGCGAAGTGCTCCGGACGGCACATCAGGAAGTGCCGCCGCGGCGCGGTCCGCTCGACGGTGCTCGGCCCCGTCGCCGGCATCACGGTCATACGTCTCTCCAGGGACATCCGAATGGGGGATCGACTGATCGGAAGCCTAGGAAGCAACGACCCGCAATCCAATTCGCCAACCTTGCTCTCACCTGGCACTTCGTTGCGTGTTTCGGCCGAGGAGGCATTGATCGTTGCGCGCTGGTCCCCGCCGTCGCGCGGGCGGCTCAGCCCCGGCCGAGGAGCGCGTCGAGCTGGAGCCGGAGGGCCAGCCGCACGCGGGGGGACGAGACGTCCACGGGCGCGACCTCCGCCATGCGGCGCAGGCGGTACCGCAGGGTGTTGGGGTGGACGCCGAGGGCCTGCGCGGTGCCCTTCGTGTCGCCGTAGTGGTCGAGCCAGGCGGCCAGCGTCGGGAGGAACGCCGTCCCGTGCGTCTCGTCGTGGGCCTTGAGCGCGGGCAGGGGGCCGCCCAGCAGGCCGGCGCCGGCTCCGACCGCCCGCCGGGCGCGTTCGACGACGACGGCGTCCCAGACGTCCTCCAGCAGGACGAGGCCGGGAGGCAGCCGGCCGGACGCGACGAGGGCGCCCACTTCGGCGGCCTCCGACCGGGACCGGGGCAGGTCGGCGGGGGAGTGCGCGGGGCCGCCCGCCGCCGCGTACAGACCGGGGTCGTGCGCGCGGACCTCGGCGAGGACGGTGCGCAGCCAGCGCATCGACCCGGCGTCCGGTTCCCGCCCGGCGCGGGGCGGGTCGGTCAGCACGGCGAGCAGCGCGCCGTCCAGGTCGGCGAGCAGCGGGCGGTGCCAGCCGAACCGGTGCGTGATCGCCTCCCACAGGTCGAGCCGCCCGGGGAGGTCGTCGCCGCCGCCGAGGACCGCGACGCGCCACGGGGGCTCGGCCGCGCCGGGGCGGACGCCGTCCCGGAGCGCGGCGCGGATCTGGTCGGCCGACACCCGGCGCGCGACGCCCGCCTCGGCGCGCAGCCGCAGCAGGTGCAGGGCCAGGACGGACGCGAGGTCCCTGAGCCGCCGGACCCGGTCCTGCGGGATCGGCGTCCGCGCCACCACCCAGATGGAGCCGAGCCACTCGCCCCCTGCGCGCACCGGGACGACGAGCCGCGGCAGCATGTCGTCCGGCCCGGCCGGGACGATGATCGGTTCGCTGGACCGGGCCAGCTTGCGGAACACCCCGCAGGCGCGCAGATGCGCGATGACCTGCGGCGGGACCCGGCGCCCCACGATGGTCGAGACGCGGGCGGGGTCGGTGGTGTCCTGGCGGCCCGAGTAGGCGAGGACGCGGGAGCGGGCGTCCTCCACCGTGACCGGGGCGTCGGCGATCTCGGCGGCGGTGTCGGCGAGCGCGAACAGGTCGTCGACGGCACCGGACGGGCGCGGCGCGTAGGCCCGGTCGATGGCGCCGCGCACCAGCCAGATCAGGTGCGTCCACGACGTGTCCGGCTGGAGTTCGACGAGCGCGGGCCGCAGGCTCCGCGCCGCTTCGGCGACCTCCGGGTCGCGGGCGAGCGGGGCCCGCAGCACGACGCCGTCCGCCCCGGCCGCGTCGGCGCGCTCCAGCAGCGCCACGGCCTCCGCCGGGCCGGACACGCCGGCGCCGAGGACGATCTCGCCCGGCCGCCCCGCCGCCTCGCCCGGCTCGGCCAGCACGACGTCGTGCACCTGCCCGCCGCGCCCCGGCGTCACCAGCCGGAGCAGCCCCAGCGAGCCGACGAGGCCGGCCACATCGATCACGGTTCCAGTGTGGCCCACCGCTTGTGCCGTTCGCACGACGCGCGGCACGCCGATTGGGCGAACAGGACAGAGACTCCGGCGTCCCGGCGGCGCACCATCGAAGTATCCGCCGACGAGGGACGAGGAGAGGAGTCGCCATGGCTCTCGACGCAGCGCCGCGCCGAGTCGCCGTCGTGGGCGCCGGCATGGTCGGGCTGTCCACCGCATGGTTCCTGCAGGAGCACGGGGCCGACGTCACCGTGTTCGACCGCCGGGACGTCGCCGCGGGCGCGTCCTGGGGCAACGCCGGCTGGCTGACGCCGGGCCTGGCGACGCCGCTGCCCGAACCGGCCGTCCTCTCCTACGGCGTGAAGGCCGTGCTCAGCCCGTCGTCCCCGGTGTACGTCCCGCCGAGCGCGAACCCGCGCCTGCTCCGCTTCCTCGCCGGGTTCGCCCGCAACAGCACCGCGGCCCGGTGGCGGCGCGCGATGGAGTCGCTCGTGCCGATCAACGGCCGGGCGCTGCCGAGCTTCGACGCGCTGATCGAGGGCGGCGTCAAGGCGGAGACGAACGAGGCCCGGTCCTTCCTCGCCGCGTACCGGACGGCGGCGGAGCGCCGCGTCCTGCTGGAGGAGATCGAGCACATCCGCGCGGCCGGCCAGGAACTGGAGTACGAGGCCCTCACCGGGGACCAGGCCCGCGCCCTGGAGCCCGCCCTGTCGGACGAGATCGGCGCCGCGATCGTGCTGCGCGGCCAGCGGTTCATCGACCCGGGCGCGTTCGTGCACGCCCTCGCCGACTCCGTCCGCGACCGCGGCGGCAAGATCCGCACGGGCGCCGCCGTCACCGGCATCGGCCACCAGCGCGGCAGCGTCTCGGTCCGCACCACGGGCAGCGACTTCGAGAAGTTCGACACGGTCGTCCTGGCGAGCGGCGTGTGGCTCGGCGACCTCGCCCGGCAGTTCGGCGTGCGCTCCCTCGTCCAGGCGGGCCGCGGCTACAGCTTCAGCGTGCCGGTGGACCGCGTCCCGGACGGCCCGGTGTACTTCCCCGCGCAGCGGGTCGCCTGCACCCCGCTCGGCGACCGGCTGCGCGTGGCCGGGATGATGGAGTTCCGCAGCCCGGAGGCGCCGCTCGACCCGCGCCGGGTCGAGGCGATCGTCGAGGCCGCCCGCCCGCTGCTGCGCGGCGCCGACCTCGACTCCCGGCGGGACGAGTGGGTCGGCTCCCGCCCCTGCACCCGCGACGGCCTGCCGCTGATCGGCGCGACCCGCTCGCCGCGCGTCTTCGCCGCCGGCGGCCACGGCATGTGGGGCATCACCCTCGGCCCGGCGACCGGGCGGCTGCTCGCCGAGCAGATCGCCACCGGCCGCCGCCCGAGCGAGCTCGACCCGTTCGACCCGCTCCGCTGACCCTTCGACCCGCTCCGCTGACCGTTCGACCCGCTCC
>NZ_JBIQHY010000102.1:6532-15559 GCF_044508335.1 Actinomadura sp. | reverse complement strand
TTCGACCCGCTCCGCTGACCCTTCGACCCGCTCCGCTGACCGTTCGACCCGCTCCGCTGACCGTTCGACCCGCTCCGCTGATGACCTGCGGCTTCTGGGCGGTTATGACACTTTCGTCCGGACGGGCGGCACCGGCGCGCTACCGTCTCGGGGTGATCTAGGACCCCGAGACGGGAGGGACGCGCGATGGACCGGACGACCATGCCACTGACCCGGGCCCAGCGCGTCCTGGCCGCCACCGGCGGCCTGTTCTTCGCGGGCCTCGCCGCCCTGGGCGGCTACGGATCGTTCGCGTCCGTCCGGGACGTGGCCGAGCCCTGGTTCGGCGACCAGGCGTGGATCGTCCCGGCCGGAGTCGACCTCGGCATCCTCGCCCTGGTCTCGGTCGCGCTCCTGCTCGAATGGCTGGCGATGCCGATGCCGGCCCTGCGCTGGATGGCCTTCGCCTTCACCGCCGCGACCGTCTGGCTCAACGTCTCCGCGGCGCACGGCGACGTCACCGGCATGGTCATGCACGCCGCCATGCCCGTGTTGTTCATCACGTTCATCGAGGCCGTCCGGCACGCCATCCGCCGCCGCGCCGGGATCGCCGCCGGCACCGTCCGCGAAGGCGTCCCCGTCGCCCGCTGGCTGCTCGCGCCCCTCTCCACGTTCCGGCTGTGGCGCCGCATGGTCCTGTGGCAGATCACGTCCTACCCCGACGCCCTCCGCGCCGAGCAGCGCCGCCGCCACGCCCTCGCCCTCCTGGACGACCACTACGGCCGCAAATGGAAGTCGAAGGCCCCCGCCGACGTCGTCTGGATGCTCAGGGACGGCGTCATGCTCGACCAGGCCCTCGACCGCGTCACCGCGCTCACCGCCCCGCCCGAGCCCGCCGCGCCGCCGCGGCCCGCGCCGGCGAAACCCGCGCCGGCGGCGAAGCGGAAGAAGCCGCCCGTCCCCCGCAGCGTCGCGACCGACAACGAGGCCCGCGCCCTCGCCATCATCGACGCCGAACCGAACATCACCGGCGCCGAACTGGGCCGCCGCCTCAACATCAGCTCCCGCCAGGGCCAGCGCCTCCTCAGCCGGCTCTCCAGCCCGGCCCCGGCCTCCTGACCGTCACTTTTCCCCCGTCCCGTTCGTCTATGGCGTGAAACCGAAAGGGGAGATCATGCCGAAGTACGACTGGACAGCGATGTACGTGATGCACAACGCGCTGCGCCGCGAACTCGAGCAGCTGGCCAAGGTCGCGGCCCGCCCGGACGGCGAGGCTCGCCGCGTCCTGGCGGAGGCGCCGGGCTGGGACCTGTTCAAGACGGCCCTGCACATCCACCACACCGCCGAGGACGAGGCGCTGTGGCCCCCGATGCGCGAGGCCCTCGCCGACCGGCCGGACGGCCTGGCCCTGATGGACGCCATGGAGGCCGAGCACGCCGCCATCGACCCGGCGATCGAGGCGATCGACGCGGGCGCCGAACCCCTCGGCCCCCTCGCCGAGCGCCTGGCGGACGCCCTCACCGCCCACCTGAAGCACGAGGAGGAGGCCGCGCTCCCGCTGATCGACGAGGTCCTGCCGCCGGAGAGGTTCGCGGACTTCGGCCAGGTGCACGCGCGGAAGATCGGACCCGACGGCCCCCGCGTCATCCCCTGGCTCCTGGACGGCGCGGACCCGGACCTCGCCGCGAAGATGCTGGCCCTCCTCCCGGAGCAGGCCCGCGCCGCGTACGAAACCGCCTGGCGCCCCGCCTACGAGTCCCTCACCCTCTGGAACGTCGCCTGACGTCCGCGCGCGGCGCGCGCCGCGAGGCGCGCGCCGCCGGCGGGGTCAGAGGTTGATCATGTGGCCGGCCAGGCCGTGGACGGCCTCCTTCATGGCCTCGCCCAGGGTGGGGTGGGCGTGGACGTTGCGGGCCACCTCGTGGACCGTGAGGTCCCACTGCTGGGCCAGGGTCAGCTCGGGGAGGAGCTCGGTGACCTCGGGGCCGATCATGTGGGCGCCGAGGATCTCGCCGTACTTGGCGTCGCTGACGACCTTGACGAAGCCCTCGCCCTCGCCCATCCCGAGCGCCTTGCCGTTGGCGCTGTACGGGAACTTGGCGGTCTTGACGTCGAAGCCCTGCTCCTTGGCCTGCGCCTCGGTGTAGCCGAAGCTCGCGACCTGCGGCTGGCAGTAGGTGGCGCGGGGGATCATGATGTAGTCGAGTTCCATCGTCTCGGCGTCCGCGATGGTCTCGGCCGCGACGATGCCCATGGCCTCGGCGGCGTGCGCGAGCATCAGCTTCGCGGTGACGTCGCCGATGGCGTAGATGTGCGGGACGGACGTGCGGCAGCGGCCGTCCACGTCGATCGCGCCCCGGTCGGTCAGGGCCACGCCGGTCTTCTCCAGGCCGTAGCCCTCGACGTTCGGCTGGAAGCCGATCGCCTGGAGCACCTTGTCGGTCTCCAGGACCTGCTGGGCGCCGTCCTTGCCGGTGACGGTGACCTTGACCTTCTCGCCGGAGTCGTCGATCGCGTCCACGCGGGTGGAGGTGAGGACGTCCACGCCGAGCTTGCGGTACCGCTTGGCGAGCTCCTTGGAGACCTCGGCGTCCTCGTTCGGGACCATCCGGTCGAGGAACTCGACGATCGTGACCTTCACCCCGTAGTTGTGCAGCACGTAGGCGAACTCGACGCCGATCGCGCCCGCGCCGGCGATGACGATGCTCTCCGGCAGCTCCGAGCTGAGGATCTGCTCCTCGTAGGTGACGACCCGCTCCGACAGCGAGGTCCCCGGCAGCAGCTTGGTGTGCGCGCCCGCCGCGATGATGCAGTTGCCGAACGTCACCGTCTCCGACGAGCCGTCCCGCCGGGCGACCTGCAGGGTGTTCGGGTCGGTGAACGTGCCGCGCCCCTCATAGGACGTGATCTTGTTCTTCTTCATCAGGAACTGGACGCCCTTGACGAGCTTGTCCGACACCTGGCGGCTGCGCTGGAACGCGACGCCGTAGTCGAAGGACACCCGGCCCTCGACGTTGATCCCGAAGGTCTGCTGCTCCCGCGTGAAGATGTGCGCGAGCTCCGCGTTGCGCAGCAGCGCCTTCGACGGGATGCAGCCGACGTTGAGGCACACCCCGCCCCAGTACCGCTCCTCGATGATCGCCGTCTTCAACCCGAGCTGTGCCGACCGGATCGCGGCGACATATCCACCCGGGCCCGCGCCGAGGACTACGACGTCAAAGTGTTCGCTCATGCCTTGGACACTATTCGGCGCGGCGGCGTCCTCGCATCCCGGTCCGACCGGGCCGGCGCACGGGAGACCGCCGCACGCCCCGGCGTCACATAGAGTGAGTGTTTCGGACGGGCTTCCGCCGGTCAGTATCCGCGGGAGCCGTTTTCAAACGAGCGGACGGCGCGCCGTGCGGCGCGAGCCCCGACCGTCCCGGCCGGCGAGCCCGGCGGCGCACCTCGGACCAGCGGCGCCGCGGCGGTGGAACACGGCGCCGCGCGCCGGTCGTTGCCCACCCGAGCCGATGTGGAGGTGTCGCGGAGTGAGGATCCCCAAGCGCGTCAACGCCGTCCTGGACTGGATGGAAGAGCACTTTGTCGCGCTTGCCGTGCTGGTCGCGCTGGTGGTGGTCGCGCTGGTGGCCCTGCTGGCGCCGGCGGACGTCGGCTTCCCGGTCGCCGGTTTCGTCCTCGGGACGGCGGTGGGCGGGTTCCTCGTGCACGTCCGGCTGAGCCGCCGCCTCGCCCGCGCCCGCCGGGACGTCGACAACCTGCTGCGGGAGAACGGCGCCCTGCGGCACCGCAACACCGTCCTCGCCAGCGGCGTGATCACCCGCGAGTCGCAGGAGACGCAGGCGCTCGTGTCCATCCCCGAGGACGACCTGCTGGAGGACGAGCTGCTCGGCGACCCGCAGCGCACCGCCACCCTCGACGAGCTGCTCGACGGCGACCCGCAGACCACCGACGAGCTGCCCGGCGACGGGCCCACCACGGACCTCCCCGAGCTCCCGGACGGCGACCCGCAGCGCACCATCGTCCTCACCCCGGCCGAACCGGCCGCGGCCGAACCGGAGGACGCGGCGGACCGGGCGGACCCGGCGGACGAGGCCACCGGCGAGGACGACGCGGACACCGCCCGCCCCCACCGCCCCGCGAAGAGGAAGAGGACCAGGAAGGCGTAGCCGCGCGCCTACACGGGGTCATCGCGAACGCGGAACCGGCGTTAGCTTCGCCGATCACCGGGCACAGCCACCCCGTGAACGACGACCCGGAGCGCGCCGCCCGCGGCGCGAGCGTGCCGGCGGACGCAGGCGGCGTCGGCGCCGTCCACAAGGCCGTGATCGCGTCCGCGATGGGGAACTGCATCGAATGGTTCGACTTCGGCGTGTTCAGCGCCGGGGTGATGACCGCGATCATCGGCACGAAGTTCTTCCCGGAGGGGGCCGCGGGCAGCGCGTCGCTGCGCTCCTTCGCCCTGATCGCGGCGGCGTTCCTGGCCCGCCCGTTCGGCGGGCTGTTCTTCGGGCCGCTGGGCGACAAGCTGGGCCGCAAGCGGGTGCTGGCGACCACGATCATCCTGATGTCCGGGTCGACGTTCGTGATCGGGATCCTGCCCGACTACGCCACGATCGGGATCGCGGCGCCGCTGGCGCTGCTCGCGGTCCGGCTGGTCCAGGGCTTCTCGACCGGCGGCGAGTACGGCGGCGCCGCCACGGTGATCGCCGAGTACGCGCCGACGCACCGCCGCGGCTTCTTCGGCAGCTTCCTGGAGTTCGGCACGCTGACCGGCTACATCCTGGGCGCCGGCCTCGTCTTCGTCATGGACCTCGCGCTCAGCGACAGCGCGATGCACTCCTGGGGCTGGCGCATCCCGTTCCTGATCGCGCTGCCGCTCGGCCTCGTCGGCCTCTACGTCCGGACCCGGATCGAGGACACCCCGGCCTTCCAGCAGCTGGAGGCGCAGGGCAAGAAGGCCCAGTCGCCGCTGAAGGAGACGCTGCAGCACTACTGGCGCACCATCGTGATGCTGATCGGCATCGTGTTCCTGCTGAACGTCGCGGACTACACGCTGCTCACGTTCATGCCGTCCTACCTGGTCGACTTCATCAAGATGGACGACGAGACGGCGCAGCTCATCACGATCGGCGTGGAGGCGGCGATGATGGTCGTCATCCTGCCGCTCGGCCACCTGTCGGACCTGATAGGCCGCAAGCCCCTGCTGCTGACGGCGGCGGTCGGCTACATCCTGCTGGGCTGGCCGGCGTTCGCGCTCATGCAGACCCGCAACGATCTCGGCGTCCTGGCCGGCTACGCGATCGTCGGCGGCCTGCTGGTGCTGATGCTGGCGGTGATCGGCGCCACGTTCCCCGCGATGTTCCCCACCAGGGTGCGGTACGGCGCGTTCGCGATCGGCTACAACATCTCGACGTCGCTGTTCGGCGGGACGGCGGCCGTGCTGGTCGGATCGCTGATCGACGTGACGGGCTCGAACTACGTCCCGGCGTACTACCTGATGCTCGCCGCGCTCGTGGCGCTGGCGCCGATCATCATGATCCCGGAGACGGCCGGGGTCCCGATCGAGCGGGTCGGGAACGAGCGCGCCCCGGAGCCGGCGGGTTCCGGGGCGGGATGACGCGCGTCGCGCGGGGTCAGCGGCCGAAGTGCCGGCGGGCCCAGCCCGCCAGCGAACCCGCGATCACCAGTGCGATGCCGGTCTCGATGGCCAGTGCCGTCCAGACTGCGGTCACCGGGAGCCTCCCCTCCGGTCCGGTCGGCCCGTCCTGATCCGGGCCCGCTGCTCCTTCCCTACAACACCAGGATGGGGTGGGTCTTTCCTTGCCGAAGCCCGCGAGCGCGGTGATGTCCCTCACGCGGCACCGCGCTGACCTGCGGCGAAACCCCACTTGTGAGTAAAGGTCGCGGTTCGTCCGCATGTGCCGTGCCCGGCCCGCCGGGGGGCAGGCGTCCGGTGCCCGCGGCCGGATTCGGGCAGTGGCGCGCGGGTGCGAGTTCTATGGCGTTCCGGCAATCTGATGGCTCATTGCGATGCGGCGATTACGTTCAGTAGCGTCACCGTTGGCCGGAAGACGGCCGTTCATGACGGACCTTCGACGAATCGGTGGTGTGGACGTGACCGAACAGCAGCAACAGCAGTTGAGCCTCGGTACCGCGGCGGCGCGCAATCTGGCGACCACGACCAAGTCCGTCCCGCAGATGCAGGGCATCACCTCCCGGTGGCTGCTGAAACTGCTGCCCTGGGTGCAGGCGGCCGGCGGTGCCTACCGCGTCAACCGGCGCCTCACCTACACCCTCGGCGACGGCCGGGTCACCTTCGTGACCACCGGCGCCGACGTCCGGGTCATCCCCCGCGAGCTGGGCGAGCTGCCCCCGCTGCGCGGCTACGACGACGACCTGACGCTGGACGCCATCGCCGGCCGGTTCACCCAGCAGGAGTACGAGCCCGGCGACGTCATCGTGGAGCGCGGCCGGCCGCTCGACCGGGTCATCCTGGTGGCGCACGGCAAGCTCACCAGGATCGGGGCCGGAGAGTACGGCGCCGAAGCCGTCCTCGGCACCCTCGCCGACGGCGACTTCTTCGGCGAGCAGGCCCTGCTCGCGCCCGAGGAGGGCGAGGAGCGGCCGACGTGGGAGCACACGGTCAAGGCCGTGACCGCGTGCACCGTCCTCAGCATGAACGACGCCGACTTCCAGGAGACGCTCGGCCAGTCCGCGTCCCTGCAGGCCCATCTGGACGAGTACCGGGCGAGCCCCGACCGGCCGAGCAACGCGCACGGCGAGGCGGCGATCGAGGTGGCGTCCGGGCACGAGGGCGAACCGGTCCTGCCCGGGACGTTCGTCGACTACGAGGCGTCCCCCCGCGAGTACGAGCTGAGCGTCGCGCAGACCGTGCTGCGCGTCCACACCCGCGTGGCCGACCTCTACAACCAGCCGATGGACCAGGTCGAGCAGCAGCTCCGGCTGACCATCGAGGCGCTGCGCGAGCGCCAGGAGCACGAGCTCATCAACAACCGCGACTTCGGCCTCCTGCACAACGCCGACCTGTCCCAGCGCATCCACACCCGGTCCGGCCCGCCCACCCCGGACGACATGGACGACTTGCTCACCCTCGTGTGGAAGGAGCCCGCGTTCTTCCTCGCGCACCCGAAGGCGATCGCCGCGTTCGGCCGCGAGTGCAGCGCGCGCGGCGTCTACCCCGGCAGCGTCGACGTCGGCGGCCACAAGGTCCCCGGCTGGCGCGGCGTGCCGATCTTCCCGTGCAACAAGATCCCGGTGAGCCGGACCAAGACCAGCTCGATCCTGCTGATGCGGACCGGCGAGGCCGCGCAGGGCGTCATCGGGCTCCACCAGGTGGGGCTGCCCGACGAGTACCAGCCGGGCCTGTCCGTCCGCTTCATGGGCATCGACGAGAAGGCGCTCATCAACTACCTGGTCAGCGCGTACTACTCGGCGGCCGTCCTGGTTCCGGACGCCCTCGGCATGCTGGAGTCCGTCGAGATCGCGCACGGCGGTGCCGACGCGTGACGGAACCCGCCACGGGCCAGGCCGCGGAGAACGGCCCGGCCGGTCCGGCCGGGCCCACCGGGCGGCCGCGGCGGCTCGCCCTCGGCACCGGAGCCGCCCGCAACCTCGCCACGACGACCAAGTCCGTCCCGCAGATGCAGGGCATCACCCCGCGGTGGCTGCTGCGGCTGCTGCCCTGGGTGCAGGTGGACGCGGGCGCCTACCGGGTGAACCGGCGCCTCACCTACCAGGTCGGCGACGGCATCGTCGCCTTCGTCAACGACGGCGCCGAGGTCCGCGTGGTGCCGCCGGAGCTGGCCGAGCTGCCGCCGCTGCGCGGCCTGGCCGACCCGGCGGTGCTGGAGGGCCTCGCCGCGCGGTTCGAGCAGCGCGAGTACGCGCCCGGCGAGACGATCGCGGCGGCGGGCCGGCCGCTCGACGGCGTCCACCTGATCGCGCACGGCAAGGTCGAGGAGGCCGCCCCGGGAAGGTACGGCGGCGAGGCGAGGGTCCGCATCCTCGCCGGCGGCCGGTTCTTCGGCGACCGCGTCCTGCTCGACGCCGTCGCCGAGCGGGACGGGGAGTGGCCGCACACCTTCCGCGCGCTGACCCCGTCCATCGTCCTGACGCTGCCCCGCGCGGCGGTCGGGGAACTGGCCGAGCGGTCCGCGGCCCTGCGCGCCCACCTGGAGGAGTACCGCGACACGGCGGCACCGCCGCAGACCCGGCACGGCGAGGCGGCGATCGAGGTGGCGTCCGGGCACGACGGCGAACCCGTCCTGCCCGCCACGTTCGCCGACTACGAGACCTCGCCGCGCGAGTACGAGCTGAGCCTCGCCCAGACGCTGCTGCGCGTCCGCACCCGCGTCGCCGACCTCTACAACGGGCCGATGGACCAGGTCGAGCAGCAGCTCCGGCTCACCGTCGAGGCGCTGCGCGAGCGCCAGGAGCACGAGCTGGTCAACAACCGCGACTTCGGGCTGCTGCACAACGCCGACCTGCGGCAGCGCCTGCAGACCGCCGGGGGCCCGCCGACCCCCGCCGACATGGACGAGCTGCTGTCGCGGCGGCGCAAGTCCCGGTTCTTCCTCGCGCACCCCAAGACGATCGCCGCGTTCGGACGCGAGTGCACCCGGCGCGGGGTGTACCCGTCCTGCGTGGAGGTCGAGGGACGCCGCGTCCAGGCGTGGCGCGGCGTCCCCATCTACCCCTGCGACAAGATCCCGATCACCCCGGCCGGGACCAGCTCGATCCTGGTGCTGCGCACCGGCGAGGACGACCAGGGCGTCATCGGGCTGCGCCGCGCCGGGCTGCCGGACGAGGTGGAGCCGGGCCTGTCGGTCCGGTTCGCCGGCATCGACGAGAAGGCGCTCATCAACTACCTGGTCAGCGCGTACTACTCGGCCGCCGTGCTGGTCCCGGACGCGCTCGGCGTCCTGGAGAACGTCGAGACGGCCCGCTGAGGAAGAGGAGAGCCATGCCCGCCTGGAAGGACGACCCCGCCGTCGTCGCCTGCGACCACGGTGCCCGCGACCACGG
>NZ_JBIQHY010000102.1:0-6432 GCF_044508335.1 Actinomadura sp. | reverse complement strand
CCTGGAAGGACGACCCCGCCGTCGTCGCCTGCGACCACGGTGCCCGCGACCACGGCGCCCGCGACCACGGTGCCCGCGACCACGGTGCCCGCGACCACGGTGCCCCCGACCACGGCGCCCGCCCGGCGGACGCCGTCCTGCGCTGGAGCCGGCGCCTGCTCGACCCCGCGCTGCGGGCGGCGGTCGACGCCATGCCGGACACGGCCCGCCGCATCGCCGCCTACCACTTCGGCTGGCGGGACGAGCGGGGCCGCCCGGCCTCCGGCCCGGCGGGCAAGGCGATCCGCCCCGCCCTCGCGCTGCTCGCCGCGGAGGCGGCCGGCGGGACGGCCGCCGCCGCCCTGCCGGCCGCCGTCGCGGTCGAGCTGGCGCACAACTTCTCGCTCCTGCACGACGACGTCATGGACGGGGACCCGACCCGCAGGCACCGCCCCACCGCTTGGACGGTGTTCGGCACGAACGCCGCGATCCTGGCCGGGGACGCGCTGCTCGCCGCCGCCTACGGGGCGCTCGCGGACGGCGACTCCCCGGCCGTCGCGCCCGGCGTCCGCGTCCTCGCGCGGGCCGTCGTCGACCTGGTCGAGGGCCAGTGCGCCGACCTGTCGTTCGAGGACCGCACCGACGTGACCCTCGACGCGTGCCTCACGATGGCGAACCGCAAGACCGGCGCGCTGATGGGCGCGGCCTGCGCCCTCGGCGCCCTCTACGGCGGCGCGGCCACCGCGGAGGCCGACCGCCTGCGCACCTTCGGCGAACGCTTCGGCCTGGCCTTCCAGCTCACCGACGACCTGCTCGGCATCTGGGGCGACCCCGCCGTCACCGGCAAACCCGTCCGCTCCGACCTGCACAACCGCAAGAAGTCCCTGCCCGTCGTGGCGGCGCTGACCTCCGCGACCCCCGCCGCCGCCGAACTCGCCGACCTCTACCGCCCGCGCGGCGAGCCGCTGTCCGCCGGCGACACCGCCCGAGCCGCCGCCCTCATCGAAGCGACCGGTGCGCGCGCCTGGGCCGCCGCCCACGCCGACACCCTGCTCGCCGAGGCCGAGGAATGCCTGACCGGCATGGCCCCGGCCCCGTCCGCCGAACTCCTGACCCTGGCCCGCCTCACGACCCACCGCGACCACTGAGGTTCCGCGGCCTGCCCTCGACGGGTCCTAGCCCTTGATCTGGGTCCAGGCCTGGGCCCAGCGGGAGTAGTCGACGCAGTTGTTGCCGCGGTCGTCGCCGCAGTCCTCGACGGGGGTCTTCCAGAAGGCGAGGCGCCGGTAGAACTCGGGGTCGCCGACGTGGTACGTCGAGCAGAAGCCCTTGGCGGTGTAGCGGCACGCCTTCGGGTTGGCCGGGGCCTCGCCGAACCACTGCGCGACCTCCGCCTGCACCTTGGGAGTGGTGATCCAGTTCATCCACTTGTACATGCAGGTCGGATGCTGCGCCTTCGAGGAGACCATCCAGGTGTCGGACCATCCGGTCGCGCCCTCGGACGGGAGGGTGGTCGCGACGGGCGCCTTGTCCGCGAGGGCCAAGTTGGCGGTCACCTGCCACGCGGTGCCCGCGTAGTTGTAGCCGCTCTTGAACGACTGGAGCTCGTCCAGGTAGTTCGCCCAGTACTGGTTGACCATCGGGCGCTGCTGCTTGAGCAGGTCGACGGCCGCCTGGAACTGCTTCTCCTCCAGCTCGTACACGTCGGTGATCTTCAGGTCGGGGCGGTGCGCCTTCAGGTAGAGGGCCGCGTCCGCGATGTAGATGGGGGAGTCGTAGGAGACGACGTGCCCGGCGGCGGGGGAGTCCTTCTCCCAGACGACGCTCCACGAGGTCGGACGTTGCGGGATCTTGTCCGTCCGGTACATGAGCATGTTGGCGCCGTAGCCGTGCGGGACGCCGTACATCGTGCCGTTGACCGAGTTGTACGGCTGGTTCTTCAGGTACTTGGCGATGTCGGCGTAGTTGGTGAGCAGCCCGGTGTTGACCGGCGCGACCAGCCCGCCGTAGATGAGCCGCAGGCTCGCGTCGCCGGACGCCGACACGCCGTCGTACCGGCCGGTCTTCATCAGCGCGACCATCGAGTCGGACGTGTCGGCGACCTTCGTGCGCACCTTGCAGCCGGTCGCCTTGGTGAACGGGGTGACCCAGTCGACGCTCTCGTCGCTGGAGCCGTCCTCGGCGTACCCCGTCCAGGCGACGAGGTCGAGCCGCCCTTCCGGAGCCCCGAGCTCCTGCATCATCGGGATTTCGGGCGGTGTGGCGGCGGACGCGGAGCCGCCGCTGCACCCGCCGGCCAGCGCCGCGGCCGCGGACAGCGCGCCGGCGGCCAGCACCGCCTTCGACCTGCGCGGGCGGGCGGGCGACCGGGCGTTCTTCGTCGCGTGGGGAGAACGAGCCATCACGCTGAGGCATCGTAGGGGTATTTTCGTCCGTCTGTGCACACAAAACGTGATGATCCGGAAACTGTCGACACACGGCGGCGCGCCGTCCTAGGCTCTCCTACCGTTCCCAGGCGACCCGTCCCCCACTCCGGTCCCGTCCGCCCCGCTAGCCGTCCGAACGAGTGAAAGTTCAGCCGCAGTGCCAAATCGAGGCCGCACCACCACGGACTCAGCCGCCGGCCACCGGCGGGTTCCCAAGGCAGCGCGATTCCGGTCCATCCGCTTCAAGGTCATCCTCATGGTCACCGTGTCGGTGGTCTCCCTCGGCGTGCTCTGGGCGTTCGCCGCGAGCATCGCGCTCGGCGAGGGGCTGAACCTCCGGCACGTCAAGACGGTCCAGGAGCACTACGCGTACCCGTCCGGCGCGCTCGGCAGCGCGCTGCAGGCGGAGCGGCGGCTGTCGATGGTGTACCTCGGCGGCCGCGCGGAGGGCGACCGCGCGTCGATGGAGTCCGGCCGGCTCGTCACCGACCGGCAGGCCGACCTGTTCCGCCGGCTCGCGAAGGACGCCGGCGCCCGCGCCGCCGCGCCGGAGAACGCCCGCAAGATCGCCGACAAGATCATCAGCGAGCTGGACGGCCTCGCCGCGCGGCGCCGCGCGATCGACGACGGCACCATCGACCGGGACCGCGCGTTCGCCGGCTACACCGCGCTGATCGGCGACGTCGGCGCGCTGCAGGGCTCGCTCGCCACGCTGGACAACTCCGAGGTCGCCAAGGACGCCCGCAACGAGGCGTCCCTGACCCGCGCCCGCGAGGTCCTCGCGCAGGAGGACGCGCTGCTCGCCGGCGCGCTCGCCGCCGGCCGCATGACCCCCGACGAGCACTCCCGGTTCGTCAAGCTCGTCGGCACGCAGCGCGCCCTCTACGGGTACGCGGCGGCCGAGCTGCGCTCCGCCGACCAGGCGTACTACCAGCGCGTCGTGACGATGCCGGAGTACGCCCGGCTGCGCACGCTGGAGGACCGGTTCGTCGGGTCCGCCCGGCTCGTCAAGAACAGCGCCGCGAACTCCGGGGTGCTGTGGAAGACCACCGCCGACTCCAACCTGACGCGGCTGCGCGGCCTCGAACTCTCCGTGGCCGCGGGCGCCGAGCAGCGCGCGGAGCCGATCGCGGACGGCATCATCACCCGCGTCGTCCTCGCGGGCGTGCTCGGGCTCGTCGCCGTCGTCGCGTCCCTCGTCCTCGCCGTGTGGGTCGCCCGGTCCGTCATCCGCGAGCTGGCCCGGCTGCGCCGCGAGGCGATCGACCTCGCCGACGTCCGGCTGCCCGGCGTGATCCGCCGGCTGCGCCGCGGCGAGGAGGTCGACGTGGCCGCCGAGGCGCCGCCGCTGGCGTTCGGGACCCGCGAGATCGACCAGGTCGGCGAGGCGTTCAACGCGGCCCGGCGCACCGCGATCCAGGGCGCGGTCGAGGAGGCGACGCTCCGCCGCAACGTCAGCGACGTGTTCGTGAACCTCGCCCGCCGCAGCCAGACGCTGCTGCACCGCCAGCTCAAGCTGCTGGACGCGATGGAGCGGCGCATCGAGACGCCCGACGACCTGGAGGACCTGTTCCGCGTCGACCACCTCGCCACCCGCATGCGGCGGCACGCCGAGGGCCTGATCATCCTTTCCGGGCAGGCGCCCGGCCGCGGCTGGCGCAGCCCCGTCGCGATCGTCGACATCGCCCGCGCCGCCGCGTCCGAGGTCGAGGACTACACCCGCGTCAACGTCGCGCCGATGACCCGCGCCGCGATCGTCGGGCCCGCCGTCGCCGACGTCATCCACCTGCTCGCCGAGCTGATCGAGAACGCGACCGCGTTCTCGCCGCCGCACACCACCGTCCAGGTGCAGGGGCAGGCCGTCTCGCACGGCTTCACGCTGGAGGTCGAGGACCGCGGCCTCAGCATGGACGAGGCGAGCCTCGCCGCCGCCAACGAGCGGCTCGCCACCGCCGCCGAGTTCGACCTGTCCGACAGCGCGCAGCTCGGTCTGTTCGTGGTCGGGCGGCTCGCGCGCCGGCACGACATCAAGGTGACGCTGCGGACGTCCCCGTACGGCGGGATGACCGCGATCGTCCTGCTGCCCGAGGGCCTCGTCGTCCCGGACGAGGGCGACCAGGCGCGGAGCGGGCCCGCCCTCACCACCCGCCGCGCGGAGGACGCGCTGGTCCCCGTCGGCTCGGTCGTCGGCGGCCGGGAGCGCGGCGGATCGGTGCTGCGGCTCCCGGCCGGGCGGCACGCCGCCGCCGCGTCCCAGCCGGGCGACCCGCTCGTCCGGCCCGCCGAGGCGCCCGCCGGTGAGCCGGGGACCGGGCCGATCCCGGCGTTCCAGGACCCGGCCTCGGGGACCGGGCCCATCCCGGTGTTCGACGAGCCCGCCGCGGGCACCGGGCCCATCCCGGTGTTCGGGGAGGACACGCGGCCCGCGGAGACGCCGGCGCCGCGCTCCGCGCCGTCCCCGTGGGGCGACCCGCCCGCCCCGTCCGAGCCCGCGCCGTCGCCGTGGGGCGACCCGCCCCCGCCCGAGCCCGAGCCGCCGGCCGCCAAGCCGGGCGTGCCGCGCTCCCCGCGCGAGGTCCGGCGGCGCCCCCCGGGCGCGTCCGGGGCGGCCGACCGGCCGCCGCTGCCGAAACGCGTCCGGCAGGAGAACATGGCCGCCCAGCTGCGCGAGGACCCCACGGTCACGTCGCCGCGGCCCGCCGCGTCCCGGCCGAGCCGGTCGCCCGAGGAGCTGCGGTCGATGATGTCGTCCATCCAGCAGGGCACCCGGCGCGGCCGCGCCGAGTCCCTCGACAACGAGGAATCGTGACGGACCATGACCGGTCCTGGCAGCGAATGGCTCGATGACGAGGCCGGCCCGATCGTACGCTCGTACGCGCTGACCCGCGGGCGGGCGCGGCCCGCGGCCGGTGAGGGCTTCGACATGATCACGATAGTCTCGACCGCGGCGCGGCCCCGGTCGGGCTCGCCCGGCATCGGCCCCGAGCACCTCGACATCCTGGAGATGTGCGTGCAGCCGCAGCCGGTCGCCGAGATCGCCGCCCGGATGAAGCTGCCGCTGGTCGTCGTGCGGGTCCTGCTCGGCGACCTGCTGCACCACCGGCTCATCACCGCCACCCGTCCCCCACAGGAGAGCCCGCTCTCCAAGGAACGTCTGCTGAGGGAAGTGCTCCATGGTCTCCAAGCCCTCTGAGAACGCCGGCCCCGGCGAGGATTCCGCCCCGGCGGCGCCGGTCGCGGTGAAGATCCTCGTGGCCGGCGGCTTCGGGGTCGGCAAGACCACGCTCGTCGGCGCGGTCAGCGAGATCCGGCCGCTGCAGACCGAGGAACTGCTCACCGACCGGAGCGTCGGCGTGGACGACACCGAGGGCATCGAGCAGAAGACCACGACCACGGTCGCGATGGACTTCGGCCGCATCACGATCCGCGACGGCCTCGTCCTCTACCTGTTCGGGACGCCCGGCCAGGACCGCTTCTGGTTCATGTGGGACGAGCTGTCGTACGGCGCGCTCGGCGCCGTCGTCCTCGCCGACACCCGCCGGCTCGCCGACTGCTTCCCCGCCGTCGACTACTTCGAGAACCGCGGCCTGCCGTTCGTCATCGGCGTCAACTGCTTCGACGACGGCTACGACTACACGACCGAGGAGATCCGGGACGCGCTCGACCTGCGCCCGGACACCCCGGTCGTGCTGTGCGACGTCCGCGAGCGCGCGTCCGGCAAGGAGGTGCTGACGACGCTGGTGAAGCATCTCCTCAGCATCCACGAGGCGCAGAACCCGGCGGGCGCCACCGCGGGGTGATCACCGCGCGGTAGGCTTCCGGCGACATGAACCGGACACGCGCGCGTCTCTCCGACGGCCGCGAGATCGTCTACTACGACGAGGCGCCCGGGCGCGTGCCCGTGCCCGACCCGCGCGGGCTGCCGCCGACCGAGCCGGTCTGCGAGACGCGCCGCGACCCGCTGACCGGCGAGCACGTCACGATCACCGCGCACCGCAACACCCGGACGTTCCTGCCGCCCGCCGAC
>NZ_JBIQHY010000019.1:71131-83919 GCF_044508335.1 Actinomadura sp. | reverse complement strand
ACGGGATGCTTCTATGGTTGTCAAGCGGTGGCGGGTGGAGCGTTGTGTGTTGTGTTTGTGCTGGTGAGGGCTTTGAAGAGTTCGCGGGCGAGGTAGCGTTTGAGGCAGCGGATGATCTCTTTTTTGGACTTGCCCTGGGTGGTGCGGCGGGCGACGTAGGCGCGGGTCCGGGGGCATGAGGCCATGCGGGACAGCGCAATGGTGTGCAGGGCGCGGTTGGCCTGGCGGTCGCCGCCGCGCGACAGCCGCCACCGGGTGGTCTTGCCGCTGGAGGCGGGAACGGGTGCGGCGCCGCACAGCGCGGCGAAGGCGGCCGGGCCGGTGAGCCGGTCGGGGTTGTCGCCGCAGGTGATCAGGAGCTGCGCGGCGGTCTCCACGCCGACGCCGTGGACGCTCAGCAGGTCGGGGCGTGCACGGGTGACCAGCTCGGCCAGGTGGGCGTCCAGATCGGTGATCTCGGCGGTGAGTGCCTGGTGGCGGCGGGCCAGGCTGCGCAAAGCGATCTTGGTGCCCCGCAACGGGCCGGCGGACGGGCCGGCGGACGGGCCGGCGGACGGGCCGGCGGACGGGCCGGCGGACGGGCGCAGCCGGGCGCAGGCGGTCACCAACGGCCCGGTGGGCAAGCCGGTCATCGCCTCACGCAGTTCGGCCGGGGCGGTGACCAGCAGGCCGCGTAGCTGGTTGATGCAGGCGGTGCGGGCCTTGACCGCGCCGGCGCGGGCCAGATGCACCGCCCGGATCGACTCCACGATGCCGTCCATGGCCTTGGGCACCGTGCGGGCCCGCCCGGCCAGCACGGCGTCGGCGGCGGCGTAGGCGTCCAGCGGGTCGGACTTGCCCGCCATGCGGCGCTGCCGGCGGTCGGGCCGGTTCACATCGATCACCCCGACGCCCCGGCCGCGCAGGTAACGCGACAGGCCCGCACCATAGGAACCGGTGCCCTCGACACCGACCGCGTGCACCCGGCCGAGCGAGCACATCCACGCCAGCAGATCGGCATACCCCTGCCGGGTGACCGGGAACTGCGCATCGGCGATGCGTCCACCGTTCATCAACTCCACCGCCGCATGATGGGTGCCGGCATGAGTGTCGACACCGCCCACGACCCGCCGCCTCCCGCTCGTCTTCCCGCTGCCTCGTGCCATCCTGGAACCGCCACCTTCGTCACTAGAGCGTCGAGTGGCACGCACCGGGCCGGTGGACGGACAGACCAGTGACGAGACCGCTGGTCAGGCTTCTATCAAGTCACGAACACCGGCCCGGGGCGCACCCCGCAGACACCACCGGCAGGCCGACAGATCCCGTCAAAGACACTCAACAACAAGGTCGCGGTTCCAAAGAGCCAGCCCCACCGGCAGCGTCTACATCCCTAGTCTCACTGGGTTCCAGGGGGTCGCCCCCCTGGGCTAACACCTCCCCCTGGGCTAGCAGGGCTTGTACACCGCCACAGCGCAGGCGCTGCCCAGGCCGATGTTGTGCTGCAGTGCGACGCGGGCGCCTTCCACCTGGCGCTTGCCGGCCTGGCCGCGGAGCTGCCAGGTCAGTTCGGCGCATTGGGCGAGGCCGGTGGCGCCGAGCGGGTGGCCCTTGGAGATGAGGCCGCCGGACGGGTTGACGACCCATTTGCCGCCGTAGGTGGTGGCCTGGTCGTCGATGAGTTTGTGGCCTTCTCCGATCTCGGCCATGCCGAGGGCTTCGTAGGTGATGAGCTCGTTGGCGCTGAAGCAGTCGTGGAGTTCGATGACGTCGACGTCGTCGATGGTGACCTGGGCCTCGTCCATCGCCTTCTTCGCGGCCTGCTGGGAGACGCCGAAGCCGACGACCTGGATGGAGGAGTTGTCCTCGAAGCTCTGCGGCGTGTCGGTGGCGATGTGGTGGCCGGCGATCTCGATGGCCTGGCTCCACAGGTCGTGCTCGTCGACGAACCGCTCGCTGGCGACGATCGCGGCGCCGGCCCCGTCGGAGGTGGGGGAGCACTGCAGTTTGGTCAGCGGGTCGAAGATCATCGTGGCGTTCTTGACGTCGTCGAGGCTGTATTCGGTCTGGAACTGGGCGTAGGGGTTGTTGACCGAGTGCTTGTGGTTCTTCCAGCCGATCCAGGCGTAGTGGTCGGGGGTGGAGCCGTACTTCTCCATGTGCTCGCGTCCGGCGTTGCCGAACATCTGCGGCATGGGCGCCTTGTCGAGCTCCCATTCGCGGCCGGCGGTCATGGAGCGCAGGTGGTGGTCGATGATGGTGACCTTGGACTCGCCCATGCCGGCGCCGAGGGAGCCCTTCTTCATCTTCTCCATGCCGAGGGCGAGGGCGCAGTCGGCGAGGCCGCCGCGGACGGCTTGGCGGGCGAGGAACAGCGCGCTGGAGCCGGTGGCGCACGCGTTCATGACGGTCATGACCGGGATGCCGGTCATGCCGGTCTCGTAGAGGGCGCGCTGGCCCATCGACCCGTACATGGAGCCGGCGTAGGCCATCTCGACCTTGTCGTAGCCGATGCCGGCGTCCTTGAGGGCGTTGCCGACGGCCTCCTTGGCCATGTCGGGGTATTCCCAGTCGCGGGAGCCGGGCTTCTCGAACTTGGTCATGCCCACGCCGACGACGAAGGTGCGGTTGGCCATCGGGCTCGCCTCCTGTAACCGAATGCTGTTCGGTCACACGATAACCCGCCGCGAACCGGGCGAGCGGGAACGCTCCCGATGATCGGGATGGAACCGCCGGTCAGCCGGGCATCTCGGCGGCGAGCGCGGCGGCGAAGGCGTCCACGTCCTCCTCGGTCGTGTCGAACGAGCAGACCCAGCGGACCTCGCCGGTCGACTCGTCCCACGTGTAGAAGGGGAACCGCTTGCGGAGCCGGTCGGCCACGTCCTTCGGGATGAGGGCGAAGACGGTGTTCGCCTGCACGTCCTGGGTGATCCGCACGCCGGGGACGGCGCGGGCGGCGGCCTCCAGGCGGGCGGCCATGGCGTTGGCGTGGGAGGCGTTGCGCAGCCACAGGTCGCCGTCCAGGAGGGCGACGAGCTGCGCGGACACGTACCGCATCTTGGACGCCAGCTGCATGCTCGACTTGCGCAGGTAGCTCACCCCGCGGACCGCGTCCGGGTTCAGGACGACGATCGCCTCGCCGAGCAGCAGCCCGTTCTTGGTGCCGCCGAACGACAGGACGTCCACGCCCGCGTCGGTGGTGAGGGCGCGCAGCGGGGCGCCGAGGGATGCGGCGGCGTTGGCGATGCGGGCGCCGTCCATGTGCACGGTCAGCCCGCGCTCGTGCGCCGCCGCCGCGACCGCCGCGGTCTCCTCGGGCGTGTAGACGGTGCCCAGCTCGGTGCTCTGGGTGATCGACACGACGGCCGGCTGCCGCCGCTGGATGTTGCCGAACCCCGTCGCGTACGCGGCGACGAGGCCGGGCGTCAGCTTCCCGGCGGGGGCCGGGACGGTGATCAGCTTGAGTCCGGCGATCTTCTCGGCGGCGCCGCACTCGTCGGTGTTGATGTGCGCCGATTCCGGGCACACGACCGCGCTCCACCGCTCCGACATCGCCTGCAGCGACACCACGTTCGCGCCCGTCCCGTTGAACACCGGGAACACCTCGGCGCGGTCGCCGAAGTGCCGCCGGACCACGTCGCGGAGGCGGCCGGTCACGGCGTCGTCGCCGTAGGCGGGCTGGTGCCCGTCGTTGACCTCGGCGATGGCGGCGAGAATTTCCGGGTGGACGCTCGCCTGGTTGTCGCTGGCGAATCCGCGCGCGGCGGCGGGGCGGTTTTGGGGCGGTTGAGTCATGCGTCCATTCTCGGGGACGCCGGCCGCCCTTTTTCCGGGGCCCTTTCTCAAGCGGGGCGGTCGGTGATGTTCTGCACCGGGGCGGGCGAGGCGTCGGCCGGCGGGGGCTCGGCGGCGCGCAGCGCCATCCGGGCGCGCATGGCGTCGAGGTCGTCGCCGAACCGCGCCACGGTGGACTGCAGGTCGCGCCACAGCCCGGTCCGCTGCTCCAGCTGGGCGACCTTGGTGCGCAGGTCGCCTAGGCGGCGCTCGGCGGCCTCCAGCCGGGTGCGGTTGCCGGCGGTGTCGCGGCCGGTGCGGATCAGGCTGGTCGCGACGGCGGCCAGGTCGCGCTCGGTGTCGTCCATCCGCTCGTCGATGCGCGGCAGCAGCCGGTCGTTGAGCTGCCCGACGAGGGAGTCGAGCTCGGTGCGGATCGTGCGCAGCTCGGCGTCCTGCTCCCGGACGGCCTGCTCCAGGGTCGCCACGCGTTCGAGGTAGGCGGGCAGCAGCCGCCCCAGCTCCGCGGACCGCTCCAGATCTCGCCCCACCTTGACGAGGGCGCCGACGCCCACGCGCAGATGGCGCTCCGCCTCGGCGGCGGCGCGGCGGACGAGACCCGGGATCACGGTCATGGCGCTCCCTCCAGGGGCCGGTTCGGGTGGATTCTCCTTAAACTGTAGGCGAACCGGCCGTGAAGATTTTGTGAAGTCAGATGTTTATTTGGACGACCGCGCAGGTTTTCGGGCGGTCGGCGGGCGTCGCTTCCGGGCGGCCGGCGGCGGGCTGCACGTGCACAGTCCCCGGGTCACGATGAGCCAGGCGCGTTCGGCGGTGTAGTCGGCCTGGCTGAGCGCCGGGCGGACACGGTGGCAGGTCAGGCAGAGCATGCGGTGTTCATCCTCCCCGTGAGGCCGGGAGCCCCCCGCGCGCCCGCTGGGTCCGGCCCGCCGCCCCGCGCGCATTCCCCCCGGACGCGCGACGGGACGGCGGGACCCACAGGATGGCCCTTCGTCCCCCGGCCGCCGCCACGGTATGCGCCTGCACGTTGCATGCACGTTGCGATCAGGCGATCACGGAGCGTGTCCTGATCCGGCCGTGCGGGATCCGTGGAATCGGTTGCGCGGAACCCGCCGGTGGACCGATCCTCAGACGGGCCGAGGTTCTCTCCGGGGGAAAGGACTGAGGGGGATGCACGATCCGGTGACCGTCCGTCCGCTCATCTCCGCGTCCTGGCGGCGTTCCCGGGAGGCCGGCGTCGACGCCGCCGTCGAGGCGGCGCCGCTGGCGTTCGAGCGCGACTCGCTCGCCGACGCCCGCGGCGCGCATCCGCTCCGCCCGCATCTGCCGATGCTGGAGGCGCTGCTGCGCGGGGTCGCCGACGAGACCGAGCACCTGATGGTGATCACCGACGCGGCCGGGCGCGTGCTGTGGACGCAGGGCCCGCCCGCCGCCCGCCGCGCCGCCGACGCGATCGGGCTCGCCGAGGGGTTCCGCTGGTCGGAGGACGCCATCGGCACCAACGGGATCGGCACCGCGCTCGCCACCGGGCGGCCCGAGTACGTCTACGCCGCCGAGCACGTCGCGCACATCCTGCACCGCTGGTCGTGCGCCGGCGCGCCGATCATCGACCCCGACTCGGCGCGGGTCATCGGCTGCATCGACGTCAGCGCGACCGTGCCGGCGCTGCATCCGGCGATGGTCGCGCTGGTCGCCGCCGCCGCGCGGCTGGCCGAGTCGCGGCTGGAGAACGAGATGAGGGCGCGCGACGAGCGGACGCGCGAGCGGCTGCTGCCGCACCTGCGCGGGCTCGGCGAGGCGGGCGTGCTGGTCACCGCCACCGGCCGGATCCTCGCGGCGGGCGCGCCCGGACTGCGGGGCCGCCGGGTGCCCGCCCCCGAGCCCGGCGCGGCGGTCGCGCTGCCGGACGGCCGCGTCGCCGTCGCCGAGCCGCTCGGCGAGGCGTTCCTGCTGCGGCCGACCGGACGGGTGGTGGCGAACGCGCCGGCCCACCCGGCGTCCGAGCCGCTGCTGACGCTGTCGCTGCTCGGCGACGGGACGCCGCACGCGCTGCTGGACGGGCGGCGGTTCGACCTGACGCTGCGGCACGCCGAGATCCTCGCGCTGCTCGCGCTGCACCCGCACGGGCTGAGCGGCGACCGGCTCTCGCTGTACCTGTACGGCGACGACGGCAGCTCCGCGACCGTCCGCCCCGAGATCCACCGGCTGCGCCAGCAGCTCGGCGGCATCGTCCGCGCCCGCCCCTACCGGCTCGGCTGCGCGGTCGAGGCCGACTTCCTCACCGTCCGGCGCCTGCTGGACGAGGGCGACGTCGGCGCCGCGGTGCGGCTGTACGGGGGAGAGCTGCTGCCCCGCTCCGACGCGCCCGCCATCCGCGCCGAACGCGACGAACTGGCGGTGCGGGTGCGGCGCCAGGCCCTGGACCGGGGCGGCGCCGACGCGCTGTGGGCCTACGCGCAGACCGAGCCGGGCCGCACCGACCTGGAGGCCCTGGAACGTCTCCGCGCCGTCCTCCCGGTGGGCGACCCGCGCCACGTCGCCGTCGCCTCCCGCAGCGAGCGCCTCCTCAACGGCGGACCATGACCGCACCGCCTGCCTGACCGGGTTCACCCGAGCCGACCGGCCTCTTCAACGGCGGACCGCAGGTGTGCTGTCCTGTGGGTTCGTGCTGCCCGATGGTGACCGTCTCCTGGCCGGGGGCCCTCGAGCCGACCGGCCTCGGCGACGGTGAATCGCAGGTGCCGCCCTGCGGGTTCGGGGCTGTCTGATGGTGTTCGTCTTCTCAGCGGCGGACCGTGGACGCGCTGTCCCGCGGGTGGAGGCACCCGGTGGTGACCGCCTAGTCAACGGCCAACCCAGCCGTGCCGCCCTGCGAGGTCGGGGCCTCGGTGGCGACCGGCCTCGGCGACGCTGGATCGTTGGCGTGCCGCTCCGCGTGGTGGGCCGCCGACAGGGAGGGGGCGGGTCAGGGGGTCGGGGCGCCGATGCCGCTCAGGTGGCTGGCGTCGTTGTAGCAGACGGCCTGGAGCTCGGAGCCGTCGCCGCGCCAGCGGGTGAGGGAGGCGTTGGCGATCGGCTGCCGCTCGATCTCCATGATGTCCTTCTCGGTGAGGTCCTCCACCAGGTACCGGGTCATCACGATGATCGCGTCGTGGGTGACGACGAGAACGCGGCCGCCGGGTGCGTCGGCCTCCAGGTCGCGGTAGAAGCTGCGCAGCCGCAGCGCCAGGTCGGCCCATGACTCGCCGCCGGGCGGGCGGTAGTAGAACTTGCCGAGCTGCTTCAGCCGGGCCGCCTCCTCGGGGAAGCGGCGCTCGACGCCGCGCGCGGTGAGGCCCTGCAGGGCGCCCTGCTCGCGGTCGCGGAGCCGCTCGTCCACCCGCAGGGTGAGGTCGCCGGCGTAGGGGGTCTGCGCGAGAGCGATCTTCGCGGTGTCGAGGGCGCGCAGGTAGGGCGAGGCGACGACGTGCGTGGGACGCTCGGCGGCGGGGAGCGCGGCGAGCCGGCGGCCGAGCGTCGCGGCCTGGGCGCGGCCGGTGTCCGTCAGGGGGATGTCGGCGTCCCGTTCGGTAATGCCGGCCTCCTCGGCGTCGGTGCCGTGCACCGCCTGGTAGGCCAGGTTGCCGGTGCTCTCGCCGTGCCGGGTCAGGTTCAGCCACTGAAGCGATCTCACGCCCGCCATGCTGCCACGCTGGCGCGCCGCGGCGGCCCGGTGCGGTGCCGCTGTGCACTACAGGCGGTAGTACTCTCGGTGCCGTGACGGACGTCCTGGGCACCGTGATCATCGTGGTGGCGCTGCTGACCGCCGCCTACGCGCTGGCGGCGACGCTGCGCAACCGGGCGATGGACCTCGGGCACCTGATCGCGCTGGGCGTCCTGGAGGCGCTGCTGATCGCGCAGGTCGTCGTGGGGTTCGTCAAGCTGTCCGGCGGGGAGGGCCCCGACGGGTCCGCGACCTTCGTCGGCTACCTGCTCGGGTCGCTGCTCGTCCCCGCCGCGGGCGCGGGCTGGGGGCTGCTGGAGCGCACCCGGTGGGGCTCCGGCGTGATCGTGATCGCGGGGGTGGCCGTCGCCGTCATGGTCGTCCGGATGAACCAGTTGTGGAGCGGCACCGGTGTCTGAGCCCGAACACGTCCGGCCCGAGGCCCGCGCGGACGGCGGCGCCCGCGCCGACGCCGGCGTCCGCGCGGGCGGCGGGACCCGCCCCAGCACCGCGACGGGTCCGGGACGGCTGCTGGTCGCCGTCTACGCGGTCTTCGCGCTCGCGGCCGGCGCGCGAGCGGCGGTGCAGATCGCCGTCAAGTACTCCGAGGCGCCGCTCGCCTACGTCCTGTCGGCGCTGGCGGCGGCCGTCTACGTCCTCGCGACGGTCGCGCTGGCCCGCGGCGGCCGGACGTCGTTCCGGGTCGCCGTCGCCGCCTGCTCGATCGAGCTGGCCGGGGTGCTGGTGGTGGGGACGCTCAGCGTCGCCGACCCGGCGGCGTTCCCCGACGAGACCGTCTGGTCCATGTACGGGCGCGGCTACGGCTTCGTCCCGCTGGTGCTGCCGGTCGTGGGACTGCTGTGGCTGCGCCGCACCGCCCGCGCGGCCGGCGGGACCCTCGCGGGCGGTGGGCGCCCTGTGGGCGGCGGCGAGTGAGCCCTCCGGCCACAGGTGTCTCATCACATTCCCCCTGGTCAGGCCGCGGCCGACAGTGAGCGGCCGCCGATGGGCAGGGCGTGCACGGCCGCCCGGGTGACGGCCTCGACCTCGTCCGGCGACAGGTCGGCGGTCGGGTTGCGGCTCATCCAGCGGATGAGCTTCAGCGGCGGCGCGAACACGATGCCGTCCGCGCTGAACGGGGTGCGGACGAGCCTGCCGCCGTGCACGGCCAGCACCGGCGTCACCTGAACCGGCACCTCGGCGACGCGGGAGATCTCCAGGGCCGCCGCCTCGGCGCGGCCCGTCAGCTCCGCGACCAGCTTGGACTGGGTGCGGCCGTCGATGAACAGCCTGCCGCCGTGGTGGGAGATCTCGGCGTCCGGGTGCCACGCCTCGTTGTGGATCAGCCACACCCCGCCCGGCCCGATCAGCAGCTCGTCGGCGGTGCCGTGCCCGGGGACGGTCCGCGCGTGCAGCACCCGGTGGCCGCGCCGCTCCAGCGTCCAGTGCAGCATCCGGTCCGTGCGCTCGGCGCCGCGCAGCCCGAGCCGCCACACCCGCGACGCGTGGTAGACGCGCCAATGGACGAACACGTCGGCGGCCGCCACCAAAAGGCCCATCACGATTCCGAAAACCGCGTTGACGAGCAGTCCGCACAGTATGAGCGTCGCCGTCGCCAGAAATGCGCGGGTCCGCAATCTCCCTTTTCGGCCACGCTGCCACAGCTCCTCGTACACCGCCTGCGGCGAACCGCCCGTGAACGCGGCCCGATCTCTGAGGTAGATGGAGCTGCCGAACATGCCGAACCTCCCAGCACCTGCGGTGACGCCTTCATTATGGGGACGGTCAAGGCATTGCCGCTACAGTTCGCGGGGTGACTAATATCAAACTCCCAAGTGACTCCGCGGGCTTGAAATCATTGCTCACCTGCTCTTTCATGGTGGGTTGGCGGCGGCGGTTCCGGGAAGAATCCGGAACATCCCCCGGGTGAATGGATGAAAGGCTCGATGCAACTTCCATCGCAACCATCGGAGCCTTTTTCGGTGCAATGTATTTCGCCGCCGGCGCGGGGCGCGGCAGACTGGGGCGATGCACCTCAGCGCCGCCGAGAACCTGCCCGTCCGCCGTGCCGTGCCCGCGCTGCGCGCGGCGCTGGCCGACGCGGGCGCGGCGGTGCTGGCGGCGCCGCCCGGCACCGGCAAGACCACCCTCGTCCCGCTCGCCCTCGCCGGCCTCGCCCTCGGCGGCCCGCCCGCCGCCGGGAAGGTCCTCGTCCTGGAACCCCGCCGGCTCGCCGCCCGCGCCGCCGCCCGGCGGATGGCGTGGCTGCTCGGCGAACGCGTCGGCGGGCGGATCGGCGTCACCGTCCGGGGGGAGAACCGCCCCGGCACCGGCGTGGACGTCGTCACCACCGGCGTCGTCCTGCAGCGCCTGCAGTCCGATCCCGAACTGGCCGGCGTCGGCACCGTGATCCTCGACGAGTGCCACGAGCGGCACCTGGACGCCGACACCGCGCTGGCGTTCCTGCTCGACGTCCGTGCGGCGCTCCGCCCCGATCTGCGCCTGGTCGCCGCGTCCGCGACCGCCGACACCGGCCCGTGGGCGCGCCTGCTCGGCGACGCGCCGGTGGTGGAGACCGAGGCCGCGCTGCACCCGGTCGAGACGGTCTGGGCGCCGCCGGCCCGCCCGGTCCCGCCGCCGCACGGCCTGCGCGTCGACCCCGCCTTCCTGGCGCACGTCGCCGCGACCGTCCGCCGCGCGGTGGCCGAACGCGACGGCGACGTCCTGTGCTTCCTGCCGGGCGCCGGCGAGATCGCCCGCGTCGCCGGGCTGCTCGGCGGGCTGCCCGCCGACGTCCTGCAGATCCACGGCCGGGTGCCGCGCGCCGTGCAGGACGAGGTGCTCGCGCCCGCGTCCCGCCGCCGCGTCGTCCTCGCCACGTCGGTCGCCGAGTCGAGCCTGACCGTGCCCGGCGTCCGCGCGGTCGTCGACTCCGGGCTCGCCCGCGAGCCCCGTACCGACCACGCCCGCGGCCTGGGGTCGCTCACGACGGTCCGCGCGTCCCGGGCGACCGCCGAGCAGCGCGCCGGCCGCGCCGGACGCGAGGCGCCCGGCACCGTGTACCGGTGCTGGACGCAGGCCGAGCACGACCGCCTGCCCGCCCGCCCCCGCCCGGAGATCGAGCTGGCCGACCTCACCGGCTTCGCCCTGCAGGCGGCCTGCTGGGGCGACCCCGCCGCGGACGGCCTCGCGCTCCTCGACCCGCCGCCGCGCGCCGCGATGGACGCCGCCCGCGCCGTGCTGCGCGCCCTCGGCGCCGTCGAGGACGGCCGCGTCACCGACCGGGGCCGCCGCCTCGCCGGCGTGGGGCTGCACCCCCGGCTGGCCCGCGCCCTGCTCGACGGCGCCCCCGAGGTGGGCGCCCGCGCCGCCGCCGAGATCGTCGCCCTGCTGTCCGAGCCGCCGCCCCGCTCGGCGGGCGACGACCTGACCGCCGCCTGGCGCGCCCTCCGCGCCGGCGGGCGCCCCGCCGACGCCCACGCCGCCCGCTGGCGCGACGAGGCCGCCCGCCTCCGCCGGGCCGTCCCCCCGTCGCTGGCCGGCGACGGGCGGCGGCCTGGGGGCGGGCGAGGGGACGACCACGTGGCCGGGACCGTGGTGGCGCTGGCGTTCCCGGAGCGGGTGGCGCGGCGGCGGGGGAGCGGGTACCTGATGGCGTCCGGGACGGGCGCCGTGCTCGCGGACGGGTCGGCGCTGGCCGGGGCGCGTCCCGAGTGGCTCGTCGTCGCGGAGGCCGACCGGCCGGCCGGGTCGGCGTCGGCGCGGGTGCGGCGGGCGGTGGCGATCGACGAGGACGCGGCGCGGGCCGCGGCGGCGCCGCTGCTGGAGACGTCCGAGGAGGTCGCCTGGCGGGACGGGGACGTGGCGGCGCGGCGCGTCGAGCGGCTCGGCGCGATCGAGCTGGCCGCCCGGCCGCTGCGCGACCCCGCCCCGGAGGCGGTGCGGGCCGCGCTGCTGGACGGCGTGCGCGCCGAAGGGCTGGGGCTGTTCACCTGGACGCCCGGCGCCGTGGCGCTGCGCCGCAGGCTGGCGTTCCTGCACGCGGCGCTCGGCGAGCCGTGGCCGGACGTCGGCGACGCGGCGCTGCTGGAGCGGGCCCCGGAGTGGCTGGCGGGCGCGCGGCGGCGGGCCGACCTGGCGCGGATCGACATGGCGGGGACGCTGCGCGGCCTGCTCGCGTGGGACCAGGCCAAGCTGCTTGAGGAGTACGCGCCCGAGCGCGTGGAGGTGCCGTCGGGTTCGCGGGTCCGCGTCGACTACTCCGGGGAGCGGCCCGTCCTGGCGGTGAAGCTGCAGGAGCTGTTCGGCTGGGACGCCGCGCCCTCGCTGGCGGGCGGGCGGGTGCCGCTGGTGGTGCACCTGCTGTCGCCGGCGGGGCGTCCCGCCGCGGTCACCGCCGACCTCGCCTTGTTCTGGCGGGAGGGGTACCGGGCGGTGCGGGCCGAGCTGCGCGGCCGCTACCCGAAGCACCCGTGGCCCGAGGACCCCGCGGGCGCCGTCCCGACGAAGCGCACCAAGCGGGCTAGCGGGAGCTGATCAGGACCTCGATGCCGTCCAGGATGCGGGCGAGGCCGAACTCGAACGCGCGGCCGGGCGCGACGGCGGCGTCGTACTCCTGCCCGGCCGCCTTGCCGACCCGGGACCCGAGCGGGTAGTCGGCCTCGTCCATCAGCGGGGCGAGCACGGGCGCCACCGTCTCCCACCACTGCGCGTCGGTCATGCCGCTGCGCCGCTCGGCCTCGGCGGCGTTGACCGAGACGCGGGCCGCGCTCTCGGCGAAGCCGGTGACCAGCGCGACCACCGAGTCCATCTCCAGGTCGGTGAGGCCGAGGCCGTCCACGGCGCGCAGCTCGAACTCGTACTTGCCGACCGAGTTCGGGCCGAGCGGCGGGCGGACCGTCGTGATCCGCAGCAGCCACGGGTGCCGGTGGTACAGGGCCCAGTCGTCGCGGGCGATGTGCTCCAGCCGCGCGCGCCACGTGTCCGCGTCGGGCGGGGTCAGCTCGCCGAACGCGCGGTCGACCATGAGGTCGATCAGCTCGGCCTTGCCGGGGACGTAGGTGTAGATCGACATGGGCGAGACGCCGAGCTCGTCGGCGATGCGGCGCATGGACAGGGCGTCCAGGCCCTCGGCGTCGGCCAGCGCGATCGCGGCCCGGACGATCTCCTCGGCGGTCAGCCGCGGCTTGGGGCCCCTCCTGGGCCGCTCCCGCACGCCCCACAGCAGCTCCAGGGTGCGCCTCGGGTCGCCGCCCCCGCTGTACTCGGTCACGCCCCGATCCTCTCAGGGATGAAACTCTGTACGGCGTACGTT
>NZ_JBIQHY010000019.1:20952-71031 GCF_044508335.1 Actinomadura sp. | reverse complement strand
GTCGTCCGCGAGGCGGGCGAGGTGCGGCGGCGCATCGGCCTCGTCGGGCAGCACGCGGCGGTCGACGAGGTGCTCGGCGGGCGGCAGAACCTCGTCATGTTCGGCCGCCTGTACCACCTCGGCGCCCGGGAGGCGCGGCGGCGGGCGGACGAGCTGCTGGAGCGCTTCCGGCTCACCGACGCCGCCGGCAGGCCCGCGGGGGAGTACTCCGGCGGCATGCGGCGGCGCCTCGACCTCGCCGCGTCGATGATCCTCGCGCCGCCGGTGCTGTTCCTCGACGAGCCGACGACCGGTCTCGACCCGCGCGGCCGCAACGAGGTCTGGGACGCGGTCCGCGCGCTGGTGGACGGCGGCACGACCGTCCTGATGACCACCCAGTACCTGGAGGAGGCCGACCGGCTCGCATCCGGCATCTCGGTGATCGACCGCGGCCGCGTCATCGCCGAGGGGACCCCCGACCAGCTGAGGGGGCGGCTCGGCGGCGACCGGATCGAAGTCGTCCTGGACGACCCCGGCGCGCTCGCGGAGGCCGCCGCGGTCATCGGCCGCGTCGCGGCGGGAGAGGTCGACGTGGACGCCGACGCCCTGCGCGTCGGCGCGCCGGTGACCGGGCGGGCCGCCGCGCTGACCGCGGCCGTCCGCGCCCTGGACGAGGCGGGCGTCGGGGTCGCCGACATCGGGCTCCGCCGCCCCACCCTGGACGAGGTGTTCCTGCACCTCACGGAGAGGAAGGAGGTGCCCGCATGAGCGCGCGGGCGCTGCGCTGGGCGGTCGCCGACGGGTGGACGCTCACCGGCCGGGCCCTCGCGCACTGGCGGCGGCGGCCCGGCCAGATCGCCGTGGGGCTGCTGTTCCCGGTGATGGTCGTGCTGATGATGGGCTACCTGTTCGGCGGCCAGATGGACGTTCCGGGCGGCGGGAGCTACCGGGCGTTCATCGTGCCCGGGATGTTCGCGCTGACGATGGCGTTCGGCGTCGAGGAGACGTTCGTGCGCGTCGCTGGCGACGCGGCCAGGGGGGTGACCGACCGGTTCCGCACGATGCCGATGTCCCCGTCCGCCGCCGTGGTCGGCCGCGCCGCCGCCGACATGATCTACGCGGTCGCCGGCCTGGCCGTCATGGCGGCCTGCGGCGTGCTGATCGGCTGGCGCGTCGAGGGCGGCGCCGCCCGGGCGCTCGCCGGTTTCGGGCTCCTGCTGCTCCTGCGCTTCTCGCTCGTCTGGACGGGCGTCTACCTCGGGCTGGCCGCCAAGGGCCCCGAGTCGGTGGTGGCCGTGCAGATCCTGGTGTGGCCGATCGGGTTCCTGTCCAGCGCGCTGGTCGCGCCGAGCACGATGCCCGGCTGGCTGGGCGCGGTCGCCGAATGGAACCCCATGTCGTCGACGGTGACGGCGTGCCGCGAGCTGTTCGGCGCACCCGCCGCCGGCGACTCGTGGGCGGCGCAGCACAGCGTGCTGATGGCGGTCGTGTGGCCGCTGGTGATCGCGGCGGTGTTCGTCCCGCTGTCGGTCCGCCGCTACCGCGCCATGGGCCGCTGAGCCGGCAGGGAGCCGCCAGGGCGGCGGGGAGCCGCTAGGGCAGCAGGGAGAGGCGGTGCCGGGCCAGCGGCAGGGCCGGGTAGCACGCCTCCGGCAGGGGCTCCGCGCCGCCCAGCGCGGCGCGGAGCCTGGCCCCCGCGGCCGCGGCGTCGTAGGGCTGGACGACGCACAGCTCGGCCTGCATCGCCTGCCGCGCCGCGCCCATCAGCGCAGGGACGTCCCCGACGATCACGATCTCGGCGGGCGCGCCGCCGTAGGACAGCCGGACGGCGAGCGCGTGCATCCCGGCGGTGCCCGCGCCCGCGTAGCGGAACTCGCAGACCAGGCGGTCGCCGTCCAGCGGGCCCTCCTGGATCAGCCACGCCTGGCCGGGCACGACCCGGCCGAGCGACCCCTCCCAGGGCGCCGCCGGGACGCCGGCGAGCGCGTCGGCCGCGCGCCCCGCCGCCCTGCGCCCCTCCACCGGGCCGATCGCGGCGATCGCCCGCAGGAACGCCCGCGCGCCCGGCGTCGCCGCCGCCCGCAGGCACCCGATCAGGTCGCCGAGCGCGGCGCGCCGGCCCTGCGCGTGCGGGGCCGCCGCCTCCAGGGCGCCGAGCTGCGCCGACGCCCACACCTCCGCCTGGAGCGGGCCGTTCAGCGCGGGAAGGGCGCCGGCCTCCCGGACGTAGGCGTCGTACACCTCGCGGAGCCCCGGCAGCATCAGCTCGGGGCCTGTCGAAGACCGGGTCGCACTCACCCCATCAGGGTAGGAGACGCCCCGGCCCGCGACGTACGGGGAGGACGCACCTGGAAACGGCACGTCCCGGGCGGCCGGTGCGGCCGGGCCGCCGGGACATGCCGCGGGTCACGCGGGCGCGCGCGGGGCGCGGGTCACGCGGGGACGGTCAGCAGCGTGCGCCCCCCGCCGATCGTGCGGATCTCGAACCGGCTGATCTCCTCGGGCCGCAGCGCCGTGCCGCCCTGCAGCGCCAGCTGCGGCTGCGGCGACCCCGGCAGCCCGTAGCCCTTGGCGGGCACGGACCAGCCGACGACGGTGTGCGGGTCGCCGCGCCGGTCGACCGCGACCAGCTCGCACTCCAGCGGCCCCCGCACCTTGCTGAGCTGCATCCCGATCCGGCTGCCCCACGCCTTCTGCTGCATGGCGACCGTCCCGGTGACGCCGGTGCCCGCGTCGGTGGCCGACATCCGCTGCCCGTCCCGCAGCAGCGCGGCCGTGGTGTCGTCCTGCCGGGACGGCGGGGCCGCCCCCGTGCCGCGGTCGGCGCCGAGGGTGTACCCGGTGCCGAGCGCCCCGCCGAGCAGCACGACCCCGGCGGCGGCCGCGGCCAGCGCCCGCGCTGCGCGGTACCGCCGCCGCCGCCTGATCCGGTGCCTCATCAAATCGGTCACCACCGCCGGCTCGGGCGGCGCCGGCATCGCGTCGGCCGGCTCGGCGATCGGCCCGATGCCGTCCAGCGTCTCGGCCAGCCCGCGCAGCGCGCCGAGCTCCTCGTGGCAGGACAGGCACGTCGACAGGTGCGCCTCGAACGCCCGGCGGTCCGGCTCCTCCAGCAGGCCGAGGGCGTAGGCGCCGACGTCGATGTGCAGCATGTCCGCGCTCATGGCGTCACGCCCCTCTCCTCCAGGGCGACGCGCAGCGCCCTGAGCGCGTAGTAGACCCGGGACTTCACGGTGCCCACGGGGATGCCGAGATGCTTGGCCGCCTCGTTGACCGAGCGGTCCCGGAAGAAGGTCTCGTTGAGGACCTCGCGGTGGGCGGGGGACAGCGCGAGGAGGGCTTCGGACACGACGACGGAGCGCAGCAGATCCTCCAACCCGTCGGGCACGCGCATGTTCTCCAGCGGGCCCTCGCCCGCCTCCTGCGGCCGTGCGTTCTTGCGCCGCTGGTCGTCGATGACGATCCGGCGGGCGACCGTCGCCAGCCACGGCAGCAGCGAGGTCGCGTTCTCGTCGAGCTGGTGCGCGCTGCGCCAGGCGCGGATCATGGTCTCCTGCACCACGTCCTCGGCCCAGTGCCGGTCGCCGCCGGTGAGGCGCAGGACGAACGACAGCAGCGGCCGCCCGTACACGCGGTACAGCTCGGTCACGATCACCTGGTCGTCCACGCCGCCGGCGGGCTGCGGGCCGCGGAACCAGCTCCACGGTCCGGGCGGGCGTTCGCGGGTGGCCGAGGCGGCCGGTGATCTGTGGGCCATCGGGGGTCTCCGGGCGGGTGCGGGGGCGGGACGACGCGGTGACCGTGTGTCGGGTGTCACGCTGGGAGGCAGTACGCGACCCCGGGGCCGCCCGGTTCAACCGAGACCGGTTTGTGGTGGATTTTCCAGATCATCCCTAACTAGTTCGCCACCTTTTCCTTACCTTCCGGGGCGGACGCCCCCGCAGCCGCGTCCAAGGGGCGTGACGATGGCGACACGATCCCCTTCTGGGAGTCCTCCGCAGGGGCGACGCTCACTCCAGGACGTGGAGCGAACGCGGGCACCGGGCCCATTCGCCCAGACAGGACCGAGGGGCGGGATCGGCACAGTGGAAGGAAACGGGGAAGCACAGCTCAGCTACCGCCTGCTGCTGGCGGTGGACATCCAGGGGTACAGCAAGCGCGACGTGCGCGAGCAGCTGCTCGCGCAGCGGCAGCTGTCCGACGCGCTCGACCGCGCGGCGCGCGGCGCCGGGCTCGACCGGGGCGGCTGGGCCAAGCAGGTCGGCGGCGACGGCGAGCTGGCCACGCTGCCGGAGGGGGTCGACCCGGCGACGGTGGCCGGCGACTTCGTCATCGGCCTCGCCGAGGCGCTGCGCGAGACCAACCGGAACGCCGGCCGGTTCCGGCTGCGGGTCCGGCTCGCGCTGCACCACGGCACACTGACCGCCGGGCCGTTCGGGCCGGCCGGCGACGCGCCCATCGTCGTGCAGCGGCTGCTGGACGCCGGGCCGCTGCGCCGGCTGCTGACCGGCGACCCGGACCGCGACCTGGCCTACGTCGTGTCGGACTCGCTGTTCGACGACGTCGTCCGGACCGGGTTCTGCGCGCTGCCGCCGCACGACTTCCAGGCGGTCAAGGTCACCGCGAAGGGCGCGGTGTTCCGCGGCCACATCCACACCGGGCGCATCCACACCGGCCGCGCCGCCCGCCGCGCCGCGCGCGGGGAGGCGGCCGCGGACGGCGAGCGCGGCGGCCCCGCCTCCGGGCCGCCGCCGCACGCCCGCGTCCTCACCCTCCCGACCCTCCCGGCCGCCGCGGCGCGGTGACCGGGAAGGGATCACGGCGCCCGGTGGTTGTCGCCGGGAAAGCGGATCTCTTCCACGGAGGCGGACGATGGCGGACGACGCGGCGCTGGTGAAGCTGCTGAAGGACCGGGACCTCGGGGTCCTGGCCACGCTGAAGCGGGACGGGCGGCCGCAGCTGTCCAACGTCAACTACCACTACGACGAGGACCGCCGCCTCGTCCGCGTCTCCGTCACCGCCGACCGCGCCAAGACCCGCAACCTGGCCCGCGACCCGCGCGCCAGCCTGCACGTCAGCGCGGCGGACGGCTGGTCCTACACCGTCGCCGAGGGCACCGCCGAGCTGTCCGCCGTCGCCGCCGACCCGCACGACGAGGTGGTCGAGGAGCTGATCGAGGTGTACCGCGACATCCGCCGCGCCGAGCACCCCGACTGGGACGACTACCGGCGCGCCATGGTCGCCGACCGCCGCCTCGTCGTCCGCCTGCACGTCGAGCGCCTCTACGGCATCGGGCGTTGACGGCCCGCCAATAACCCTGGCGGCGCGCCTTGTGCGGGCCGTCCGCGACTGGCTACGGTTCGGTGATGATCCAGGCCACCGCCACCACCAGCGCTTCGCCCGAAGAGGTGTTCCGGCACCTGGCCGTCCCCGAGGCGTGGGGCGCCTGGGGCAAGTTCCCCACGCCCGCCAAGCAGGTGCGCAAGGGCGACACGACCACCTACGGCGTCGGGACGGTCAAGAAGATCTGGCCCGCCAGCGAGCAGACCGTCGCCTACGAGCCGTACTCGCACTTCGGCTACATCGCCCTGTCGGGCCTGCCGGTGCGCCGCTACCGCTCCGACGTGCACCTGGAGGCCCGCGGCTCCGGCACCGCCATCCGCTGGGAGGCGGTGTTCGAGCCGCTGATCCCCGGCACCGGCCCGCTCGTGGGGTTCGCGCTGGGCCTGATGCTGAAGACGTTCGTCCGGTGGCTGCCCGCGCACGCCGAGAACTGCCCGCCGGACTGCCCCGCCCGCCGCGCCGCCGGCATCTAGCCGGCGGGCAGCCCGCGGGCGGCCCGCGAGGGCGCCCGGAGTGCGGGGAAGGGCCGGAGACCGCGCGACCCCCCGCGCGGCCTCCGGCGAAAAGGTGCAGGCCGAGAGCACCCCGCAGTTCCCTCGGCCTGCACGAACCCGGCCCCCCGCCGATCCCGCTCAGACGGGATCGGGCCCGTACACCTCCCACAGCTCGCCGGCGAAGAACCGGCCGAAGTCCAGGAGCTTGCCCGGCCCGTCCGGGCCGGACGTGCGGAACGTCGTCAGCTGCCGCGCGAAGTCGGTCAGCTGGATGTGCAGCACCCCCGCCGCGACGACGTCCGCGCCGCCCTCCCCGTCCTCGCCGACGTGGCCGTCCAGCAGCCGCACGTAGAGCGTGGACGTGTCCGGCCAGATCCGCGTCGGCGGGCCGTGCTTGACGTTCTTGTACCCGCTCAGCGTCCGCCGGCGGCCCTCGCCGTCGGTGTAGAACAGCCGGTACTTCATCAGCCGCCGGTCCTCGGCGCCGTCCGCGACGAACAGGTTGAACGTGCCCCGCTCCACCGGGCAGCGGCCCCCGTGCCCGCCCGCGTCGACCCACCCCTCGGCCTTCGCCTCGTGCTCGGGGTCGGCGAGGAAGCGGTCGGCGTCGTCCGCGGTGATCGTCAGCCGGAACGACAGGGGCCTGCGGTTCTCCGCCAGCTCGCCGATCCGCGCGTCGGTCTCCCCGTAGGTGACGAACCCCTTCATCTCCTCGGTGAACGACAGCGACGTACGGCCCGCCGCCGCGGCGGACGGTCCCCGTGTCCCGCCGCGGCCCCCCGGGAGCGGGCGTGCCTCCTGCGGGGGGACGACCCCCGGCACCTCCCGCGACGGGCCGTACATCGAGCCGTTGCCCCCCGCCCCGCCGTGCGAGCCGGCCCCGCCGGCCGGCTCGGCCCCCGTGGCAGACGGAGCGGTCGCGGACCCCGCCGCACGTCCCCGTGCGGGCGCGTCCTCCAGCAGCCGCGTCGCCAGCCGGTCGGCGTGCGCGGCGATGGTGAGCGAGGGGTTCGGGCCCACCGGACCCGGCATCGCCGCCCCGTCGGCGATGTAGAGGCCCGGGAACCCGAACACCTCGCCGAAGGCGTCGCAGACGCCCTCGCCCGGGTGGGCGCCCATCGGGGCGCCGCCCAGCGGATGGACGGTGATGATGCGCTTGGTGAACCACATCGGGTTGTCGTGGTAGTCGGCGCCGAGCACGTCCGCGATGCCCCGCATCGTCTTGCGGACGCGGTTGAACAGCTCTTCGCTGGTCTCGGGGTCCCAGTCGGCGGCGAGCCGCCCGCCCTTGAGGCGCAGCCGCCCGTCGGGGGTGTCGCGGCCCATGCCGAGCAGCGGCAGCGAGCTGACCGTGAGGGCGCCGTCGCCGATCAGGTCGGCGATCTCCTTGGACAGGTTCGTGTCGGGCGCGTCCTTGAAGAACTCGGTGAACCGGTTCCACAGGAACTTCACCGCGCGCTCGAAGTCGTTGCGGAGGTCGAGGCTGTCGACGATCCAGTCGGTGAAGCCGGGGTAGCCGCCGTCTTCGATGTAGGCGCCGCGGCCCGCGCCGGGCACGCCGTCCAGCTCGTCCGGCAGCCGGATCGCCGTGGTGATCACCGGCCCGCGGCTGGCGTTCAGCGGCCGGACGCGGTTGCGGTCCTTGGCGCGCAGCAGGAACGTCAGCAGGTCGCCGTTGCCGCTGAACCGGGTGCCGAGCGCCTCCGGAAGGCCCGGGAACGCGTCCCGCGACTTCAGCAGCAGGTAGGTGGTGCCGTAGGTGCCGGCGCCCAGGATCAGCCGGTCGCAGGAGATCGTCTGGACGGGCGGGCGGCTCTTCTTCGCGGTCAGGTCGGCGTGGTGGACGTAGTCGACCTCGTACCCGCCGCCCGGCCGGGGCCGGATCGCCTTCACCTCGCGCAGGGTGCGGATGTCGGCGCCGTGGTGCGCCGCCGCCGACAGGTAGGTGTGGTCGAGGCTGTTCTTGGCGCCCTCGTTGCAGCCGATGTCGCACTCGCCGCACAGCTTGCACGTCCGCCGCTCGGCGCCGTGGATGTTGCCGTAGCCGGCGTCGGCGATCGGCAGGCTCAGGCCGGGCGTGCCGCCGGGGCGGGACGCGAAGCTGACCGCGAGCGGCGGCAGCGAGATCTCCAGCCCCAGCTCGGCCGCCGCGTCCTGCATCGCGTGCGACTTCGGGGTGTCGTCGAACGGCACCCGCTCCAGCGGGTAGGGCGTCGCGCCCATCATCTTCTCGACCGCGTCGTAGTGCGGGTCGAGGTCGGCGCGGGTGACCGGCCACGGGGCGTGGCCGCCGTCCGGGCGGTCGTCGACGAACCAGCGCTCGTCCTTGCGCAGCAGCACGTTCGCGTAGATCAGCGACCCGCCGCCGAGCCCGGACGACACGACCGAGTCGCAGCCCTTGAAGCTCCAGACGTCGAACATCCCGTACAGGCCCTCGGCCGGGTCCCAGAACGCCCGGCCCATCTGGGCGGGGGAGCGGGGGAAGTCGCCCGGCGCGTACGGCTGCCCGCGCTCCAGCAGGACGACCGACCGGCCGGCCTCCGCCAGCCGGTACGCGGCGACGGACCCGCCGAACCCGGACCCGACCACCACGGCGTCGGCGTGCTCCATGGCGATCAGCCCGCCTTCCGCTTCAGGAAGTCGACGACCTGCGGGAACACCTCGGTGTCGGAGTTCGCGCCCATGAACGGGTCCTGGTGGCCGTAGCCGGGCAGGATCGCCAGCTCGTGCCGGCCCGGCGCGGCCTTCTCGAGCATGCGGTGGCAGACGATGTTGGAGTCGGTGAACACGTGGTTGCGGTCTCCGGTGAGGAACAGGATCGGCGTCGTGACCGAGTCGGCGCGCGACAGGTAGTCGTCCGGCAGGGCGGCGAAGCGCGGGTCGCGCGGGTCGTACTTGACCGCGCGGCCCTTCTTCACCATCGCGTGGATGTGCCGGTAGTAGTTGACGTTGCAGGCCCCGAACAGGTCGGGCAGCCGGCCGTGCGTGACCGGCGAGATCTTCTCGTGCGTGAAGATCGGCTTGCCGCCGCCCCACATGAAGCTGAGCATGTGGCAGGCCGGCTCGTCGCAGTCGCGGTGGAACGGTGCGACGGCCTTGGCGAGCATCCAGCCGCGCGTCAGGACGGGAGCGTTCCCGTATCGGGGGTCCAGGTGGCAGGGCCCCACGACGTACTCCATCAGCGCCGGCCCGTAGCCGAGTTTGATCCTCGACCACGGCGGGGTCCGCGGGGTCAGCGAGACGCTGTTGCAGACCAGGCTGGTGACGCCGGTGACGGTGCCGGCGGCCAGCGCCATGGAGAACGAGATCGAGCCCACGCAGTGGGTGATCACGTGGAGGCGGCGGTCGCCGATGTGGCGGCGCAGCTCGGCGAGCGCCGCGGGGTGGTCCCAGAGCGCGAGGGCGTCGAGCGTGTGGCGCTGCGTCTCGGCGTTGTAGGGGAACCGGCCGCTGATCCGCAGGTCCACCGCCCACACGTCGCCGAACCCGGCGTCGTGCAGGTAGTTCACCAGGTTGGTGTGCTCCGGCATGATGTACATGTCGCTGGACGACGTCAGGCCGTGCACCAGCAGGACGGTGTCGTCGCCGCGGTCGGCGCGGGCGCGGCGGAACCGGGTCAGGTTCAGGCCGAGCCCGTCGTCGGTCGCGAAGGGGTGCACGGAGATCTCGGCGTCGGCGACGCCCGCGTGCGTGAAGCGCGCGATCCGCTGCTGATCCATGTCCGTCTCCTCCGCTTCCTGACGCCCCAACCTTGCCAAACGCCGATATCGGCGCGGCATCGTGGAGAACCCGTACTTACGCGCGCGGACGGACCGGCTTCACGTACGGGACGTACGTGAAGTAAGAGTCGGCTCTACTCGGAACGGTTCATCGCGGTCGCGACACCGACCCGCGAGGACACGCCGATCTTGGCGAAGACGCGCGACAGGTGGGTCTCCACCGTCCGGACGCTGAGGAACAGCCGCTCGGCGATCTGCTGGTTGCTGAGGCCCTCGGCGACCAGCTGCGCGATCTCGTGCTCGCGCGGCGACAGCCCGAACGGCAGGTCCGGCTTGCCCTTGGCGGCCCTTGAGGGCGTCCCGGCGCCGGGCACCCGCACGCCGAGGCGGCGCTGCTCGCGCGCGACCTGCGCCTGCAGCCCCTTCATCCCGCACGCCTCGAAGATCTCCGCGGCGGCGCGCAGCCGCTCGCGGGCCGCGGCGCGGTCGCCGGCGGCGGCGTGCGCGAGCCCGGCGGCCAGTTCGGCGCGGCCCGCGTCGGGCCGCCGCCCGGCCTTGGCGAGCAGGTCGGCCGCCTCCGCCGCCAGCGCCGCCGACCCGGCGGGGTCGGCGGGGCGCAGCGCGTGCGCGCGGGCCAGCCGGGCCAGGCCGACGTCGCCGGTCAGCGCCGGGTTGGCGATCGCCTCGGCGATGCCGGCCCAGTTCGCCGCGTCGGCGGCGTCGTCCTGCGCGGCGCGGACGCAGGCCAGCGCCTCGGCGCAGCCGCCGAGGGTGCCGAAGTCCAGGCCCTGGTCGCCGGTGCCGCACGCGGCGATCAGCGCGGTGGCGCCCTCCTCCAGCCGGCCCTCGTTGATCACCGCGATGGCGCGGGCGACGTGCGCCATGTGCGTCCACCACTCGCCCGAGCCGGTGTCGTTGGCGACGGCCTCGTCCCCGGCGCGCAGCGCCCGCTCGTGTTCGCCCATCCAGGACGCGGTCAGGCACTGCTGGATCAGCCCGTAGGCCAGCACCTCCTGCGAGCGCAGGTCGCGGCCCACCGCGGTGGCCTCGTCGGCCGCGGCGGCGGCCTCCTCCAGCCGGCCGAGGTGGGTGAGGATGCGCGACTGCCCGGTCAGCATGTAGCCGAGCACGAACGTCTGCCCGGTCGCCCGGGTGATCGACACCAGCCGCTCGACGTGCCGCAGCGCCTCGTCGTACATGCCGAGGAAGCACTCGGCGAACACCAGCCAGGCGAAGCAGTCCAGGCAGTCGGCGAAGTCGGTGTCGGACGCGGCGGAGAAGAGCCGGTCGGCGGTCTGCGCGTAGGCGATCGCCTGCTCGACCTCGCCGCGCCCGTAGGCGACCATCGGGCGCATCGCCGCGACCGCCGCCGTCAGCCCGGGGCTCCAGCCGGGGGCGCTGTCGGGGATGGTCTCCAGGATCGCGTGCGACCCGCGCGTGTCGATCTTCTGGATGCGGTCGGCGACGAGCCGGATCCGCAGCAGGACCGCCTCCGGGGTCTGCCGGTCGGTGATGCGGCGCAGCTCGTCCAGCACGATGGCGCGGGCCTCGTGGATGCGGCCGAGCTGCCGCTCCATGATCGCGCACATGTGCACGGTCCGGGCGCGCCGCACGATGTCGTCGGGCGGCAGCAGTTCGAGCAGGGTGCGGGCGGTCTTCCGGCCCTCCTCGGCGTGCCCGCTGACGGCCTGCATGAAGGTCAGCTCGACCAGCAGCTCGACCCGGTCCGGATACCCCTCGTCGGCGGTGTCGGGCATCAGGCCGAGCGCGGCCTGCAGCCAGTACGCGGCGGTGCCGGGCGCCTGCTGGGCGACGACGCGGGCCGCCTCCACCAGCGTCCAGATCGCCTCGGCGTCGCCGAACCGCGCCGACCGCACCACGTGGTGGGCGCGCACGGCCGCCGGGGCGCCCAGCTCGGCGAGCCGCGCCGCGACCCGCGAGTGCGCGGCGATCCGCCAGCCCGCCGCCGCGGAGGCGTAGGCGACGTGCCGCACCAGGGGGTGCCGGAACCGGAACCGGCCGCCCGGCGCGGGCCGCACCACGTCGTGGCCGGTCAGCGCGTCGAGCGCGGCGAGCGCGTCGCCGGGGTCCATCTCCGCGGCGACCGCGGCGAGCTGGGGTTCGAACACGTCCGCGGCGACGGCGGCGCCGCGCGCCATCTGCTGCGCGTGCGGCGGCAGCGCGCTCAGCTCCAGCTGCAGCGCCGCCCGCACCTCCGGCGGCACCTCGGTCAGGTTCGCGACGCCCCGCTCCCAGTGCGGGTCGAGGCCGTTGCCCGCCACGGGCGCGGCGCCGCCGGCCATCTTGGCCAGCGCCTCCAGGTAGAAGGGGTTGCCGCCGCTGGCCTTGAACAGCGCCTCGCAGCGGGAGCGGCTGACTTCCGGGCCGAGGAAGTCGCGCACCTCGCTCTGCGAGAGCGGCTCCACGCTGACCCGCACCCCCTGCGGGCCGGCCGCGTCCACCAGCGCCGCCAGCCGCGGCGACGCCTGCGCGGGCCGGTAGGCGACCGCGACCAGCACCCGCGCCCGCGGCGGGTGCCGGACCAGGTGGTCGAGCAGCTCGATCGTCGCGTCGTCGGCCCAGTGCAGGTCGTCCAGGATCAGCACCAGCCCGGACGGCTCGGCCAGCTCCTCCAGCAGGTGCCGGACGGTGCGGTGCAGCTGGTACCGCGCGACCTGCGACTCAGGCGAGGCGGCCGGCGGCTCGCCGGTGAGGTCGGCCAGCGCGGGGAACACCGTGCCGAGCAGCCGCAGCGCCCCCGGCGGCAGGTTCAGGGCGTGCTCTTCGAGGCGGTCGTCGAGCGCGTCGACCACGGCGCCGAACGGCATCTCCTGCTCGAACTCGGCCGCGCGGCCCGCCACGAACGGCAGCTTCCGCGCGATCGCTCCGTCGGCCAGCTCGTTCAGCAGCCGCGTCTTCCCCGCGCCGGGCTCGCCGACCATCGCCAGGAACCCGTAGCCCCCCGCGGCCGCGTCCAGGACGCGGTCGATCTCCCGCAGCGCGTCCCGCCGGCCGACCAGCGGGGCGTTGCCGGAGCCTCCGGCCTCGCGCGCCGTACGACCCTGCATGTCCACATCCCAACAGCGACAGGCGGTCGATACGCCGTGATCATGCTTCTTGTGGTCTGAGAATTGCGGAATTCAACCTTATCGGGTGGAACGTCAATAAGGCGGGGCGACACACCCCTGACCGCACGTGATCCCCACGGGACGGCCCTCCTCCGTGACCGTGTGTACATAGCTATGAACGGCCCTCGGAAGCCCTATGTCAACCTCGGGTGGGTAAACCGTCGCGGCCTCGTGACATCCCGGACGCCGGCTCCGGTGCGGGCCCGGCCGCCGGCGCCGGGCCGCCGGGCTCAGCTCTCCAGGCCCAGCCGGACGGCGGCGTCCCGCCACCGGGAGCCGTCGCCCGACGGCTCGTACCGGCGCACGTCCTGGGTGGCCGCGACCAGCGCGCGGGCCTCGGCGAGGTCCTTGACGACGCCGTGGGCGCGGGCCTGGGCCAGCACGTTGCCGAGGGCCGTCGCCTCGACCGGCCCGGCCGCCACCGGCAGCCCGGCGGCGTCGGCGGTCAGCCGGCACAGCAGGTCGTTGCGGCTGCCGCCGCCCACCAGGTGCACGACCTCGACGTCGACGCCGGACAGCGCGGCGGCCCGGCGCAGCGCGGCGCGGTGCGCCAGGGCGAGGCTGTCCATGATGCAGCGGACGGTCTCGGCGCGGGTGGACGGCGCGGGGAACCCGCGGCGGCGGCAGTGCGCGGCGATGCGGGCCGGCATGTCGCCGGGCGGCAGGAACTCCGGGTCGTCGGGGTCGATCAGCGAGCGCAGGCCGGGGACGCGCCCGGCCTCGGCGAGCAGGGCGGGCAGGTCGGGGCCGCCCCAGGCCCGAAGGCACTCCTGGAGCAGCCACAGGCCCATGACGTTGCGCAGGTAGCGGACCGTCCCGTCCACTCCCGCCTCGTTGGTGAAGTTGGCCTCGCGGCTCTCCCGGGTCAGCACCGGCGCGTCCAGCTCGACGCCGACCAGCGACCAGGTGCCGCACGAGATGTAGCCGAACCCGCCCCCGGCGGCGGGCACGGCGGCGACGGCGGAGGCGGTGTCGTGCGAGCCGACGGCGGTGACCGGAAGCGGGCCGTGGCCGGTCTCGGCCGCCACGTCCGGGCGGAACCGCCCGATCACCGAGCCCGGGTCGCGGAGCGGCGGGAGGATCCCCGCCGGGAGGCCGAGGCGGGCGAGCAGATCGCGCGACCAGGTCCCCTCGCGCACGTCCAGCAGGCCGGTCGTGGAGGCGTTGGTGCGCTCGGCGCCGATCTCGCCGGTGAGCCAGTACGCCAGCAGGTCGGGGATGAGCAGCAGCGTGCTCGCCCGGGACAGGTCGTCCGCCGCGAGCTGGTAGATCGTGTTGAACGGCAGGAACTGCAGCCCCGACGTCCGGTAGAGGAGGTCGTCGCCCAGCTCGGCGCGGACGCGGTCCATGACGCCGTCGGTGCGGGCGTCGCGGTAGTGGACGGGGTTGCCGAGCAGGGCGCCGTCCGGGCCCAGCAGGCCGTAGTCGACCGCCCACGAGTCGATCCCGACCGACGCGAGGCCGGGCGGCGCGGCGCGCAGCCCGTCCAGGACGTTGCCGTAGAGGCCGAGGATGTCCCAGTACAGGGTGCCGCCGGCGCGGACGGGCCGGTTCGGGAACCGGCGTACCTCCTCCAGTTCGAGGGTTCCGGGGCCGACGTGCCCGGCCATCACGCGGCCGCTGGACGCGCCCAGGTCGACGGCGGCGAAAGTGGCGGCGCTCATCGGACGACCAGGACCTCCAGCGTGCGGGGCCCGTGCACGCCCTCCACCCGGGACAGCTCGATGTCGCTCGTCGCCGACGGGCCGGACACGAACGTCAGCGGGCGCGACGGGTCGAGCCGTTCGAGCGCCTCCGGCACGTCCGGCGCCACCTGCTCGGCGAGCACCACGATCAGGTGGTAGTCGGGCACGAGCGACAGGGCGCGCGGCCCCTGCGCGGCGCCGTGGTCCAGGACGATCGTGCCGGTCTCGGCGATCGCGGCGGCGCAGCCGGTGACCGCGCCCGCCACCCGGTCGAGGGACGCCACGGAGTAGTCGCGGACGAGCGCCGCGTCCGTGGCCGCCGTCCATTCGGCGGGCAGGTCGGACGGGACGCCGTACGGGCCGGGGCGGGCCGCCAGCCGCTCCGCGACCGCCGAGGCGACCTCCGACTCCGCCACCCGCAGGACGGTCGCGCGGTAGTCGGCGACCCGCTCGGCGAACAGGTCGAGGACGCCGTCGTCGTCATGGTGGCGGCGCAGGTAGGAGCGGTCGATCCGGGCGTAGGAGGCCGCGACCTCGGCGGCCGGGCGGGTGGGCGCGACGCCCTCGATGCGGCGCAGGATCTCCTCGCGCGCGGTCACCGGCCGTCCTCCTTCCGTCCGCCGCCGGTGCGGGCCCACCAGGCGCGGAACGACTCCTTCGGCGGGGCGGGCGCGTCCCGCGTCTCGGTCCAGGCGTTCAGCGGCCCCGGCAGCCGCCGTATCCGGCCGCCGCGCCCGACGATCCGGCGGCTCGCGGACGCGCCGCGCTGCGCGAGCGCCAGCCGGGTCGGGGAGCGCAGCGTCCACCCGGCCGCCTTCATCGCGACCCGTTCCAGCGGATGCCGCGGACCCTTCTCCACCGCGCGCGCCCGCAGATGCACGAGCACTTCGGGGATGTCGATCGCGACGGGGCACGCCTCGAAGCACGCCCCGCACAGCGACGACGCGAAGGGCAGGGAGGCGTCCACGTCCGAGCCGATGCCCCTGATCTGCGGCGACAGGATCGCGCCGATCGGCCCCGGGTACGGCGACCCGTAGGCGTGGCCGCCCGCGCGCTGGTAGACCGGGCACACGTTCAGGCACGCCGAGCAGCGGATGCAGCGCAGCGCCTGCCGCCCCACCTCGTCGGCGAGCGTGGCCGTGCGGCCGTTGTCCAGCAGCACGAGGTGGAAGTCGCGCGGGCCGTCGCCGGGGGTGACGCCCGTCCAGGCGGAGGTGTAGGGGTTCATCCGCTCGGCCGTCGAGGAGCGGGGCAGCAGCTGCAGGAACACCTCCAGGTCCCGCCAGCTCGGCACGATCTTCTCCACGCCCATCACCGAGATCAGCGTCTCCGGGAGCGTCAGGCACATCCGCCCGTTGCCCTCCGACTCCAGGACGACGAGCGTGCCGGTGTCGGCGACCGCGAAGTTCACGCCCGACACGCCGACCTTCGCCGACAGGAACTTGGCGCGCAGGTGCCGCCGCGCCGCCTCGGCCAGCGCCGCGGGGGAGTCGGTCAGCCCCTCGGGCGCGTCGTCCATCGCGCGCAGGAAGATGTCGCGGATGTCGGACCGGTTCCGGTGGATGGCCGGGACGAGGATGTGCGACGGCCGGTCGCCGCCGAGCTGGACGATCAGCTCGGCGAGGTCGGTCTCGTAGGCGGTGACGCCCTCCTCGGCGAGGTACTCGTTCAGCCCGATCTCCTGCGTGGCCATCGACTTGACCTTGACGACCTCGGTCTCGCCGGTCGCCTTCACCAGGTCCGCGACGATCCGGTTGGCCTCGCCGGCGTCGCGCGCCCAGTGCACCGTCCCGCCGGCCTCGGTGACCTTCTCCTCCAGCAGCCGCAGGTAGTGGCCGAGGTTCGCGAGGACGTGGTCCTTGATCTGCTTGCCCGCCTCGCGCAGCGCGGGCCAGTCGGCCAGCTCCGCGACCGCGGCGGCGCGCTTGTCGCGGATCGTGGTGGTCGCGTGCGCGAGGTTGCCGCGCAGCCGGGTGTCCGCCACCGCCCGCCTGGCCGCGTCCGGGAACGACGGCATCCCGACATAGGTGGGCATGGCGGAGTCGGGCATGGAAGAAGAGGCGGGCCTGGAAGAAGACGTCATGACGGGTCCTCCTCGGTCGACGCGAGGATCTCGGCCAGGTGGATCGTCCGCACCCCCGCGCGGGTGCGGGTGAGGGCGCCGCCGATGTGCATCAGGCACGAGTTGTCGGCCGCGCACAGCACCTCGGCCCCCGTCCGCCGGACGGCGGTGACCTTGTCCGCGCACATCGCGGCCGACACCTCGGCGTTCTTCAGTGCGAACGTCCCGCCGAACCCGCAGCACTCCGCCGCGTCCGGCAGGTCGGCCAGCTCGATGCCGCGGACCTCGCGCAGCAGCCGCAGCGGCCGGTCGCCGACGCGCAGCATCCGCAGGGAGTGGCACGTCGGGTGGTAGGTGACGCGGTGCGGGAAGTACGCGCCGACGTCGGTGACGCCGAGGACGTCCACCAGGAACTCCGACAGCTCGTGCACGCGGGAGGCGACCCCGGCGGTGCGCGGCGCCAGCCGCGGATGCCAGTCCCGGACCATCGCGGCGCACGACGCGGACGGCGCCACCACCGCGTCGTAGGGCTCGAACGTCTCCGCGAACCCCTTCACCAGGTGCAGCGCCTGCTCCCGGTACCCGGTGTTGAGGTGCATCTGCCCGCAGCAGGTCTGCGACTCGGGGAACTCCACGTCGTGGCCGAGCCGCCGCAGCAGCCGCACCATCGCCTTCCCCGTCTCGGGGAACATCGTGTCGTTGACGCAGGTGAGGAACAGCGCGACCTTCATCCGCGCCTCCGCCGGGGGACGACCCCCCGCACCCTCGGGTTCGCCGTGCTCATGATGGGCCTCCGGACGCTGAACGGCTGGACTCGCGGACGACCAGTTCGGGCTGGAACATGACCTGCTGGTGGGCGTGCCCGGCCGACTCGTCGCACTCCTCCAGCAGCAGCTCGGTCGCGATGCGGCCGAGCTGGTAGGTCGGCTGCCGCACCGAGCTGAGGGGGACGGCGGCGGCCGCCGAGAACTCGATGTCGTCGTACCCGATCAAGGCCACGTCAGTCGGCACCTTGATCCCGGCCTGCAGCAGGACGCGCAGCACCCCGAGCGCGAGCAGGTCGTTCGCGCAGAAGATCGCGTCCGGCAGCGGCGGGCCCGTCTCCAGCAGCCGCCGCGCCGCCTCCTGCCCCGACCGCGCGTTCATCGCGCCGACCGGGACCTCGCGCATCGCCTCGCGGCCGAGCCCGGCGGCGCGCAGCGCCCGCAGCGCGCCCCTGCGCCGGTCGGCGCACTGCCGCAGCACCATCGGCCCGGTGACGAACGCCAGCGTGCGGGCCCCGCCGTCGAGCAGCTCGCGGACCGCCAGCTCGCCGCCCGCCACGTCGTCGACGGCGACCGAGCACTGGTTGGCCCGCGGCGTCGGATGGTCGAGCAGCACCACCGGGACGTTGCGCTCCCGCAGCCGGTCGGCGGTCTCCCCGTCGTCGCCGAACGGGGTCAGCAGCACGCCGCGCACCCGCTGCTCGGCGAACACCCGCAGGTTGCGCTGCTCCCGCTCCGCCGACTCGGCCGACGACGCCAGCAGCACCGCGTAGCCGCGCTCGCTGGCGATGTCCTCCACGCCGCGCGCCACGTCGGTGAAGAACGGGTTGGCGAGGTCGAGCACCATCAGCCCCAGCGTGCTGCTGTGCCCGGCGCGCAGCGTGGACGCCGAGCCGTTGCGGACGAACCCCAGCTCGCGGATCGCCTGCTCGACGCGGGCGCGGGTCGCCTCGGCGACCCGTTCGGGCCGGTTGAGCACGTTGGACACGGTGCCGGGGGAGACGCCGGCGCGCTCCGCGACCTGCTTGATGCCGACCGTCCTGCTCAATGCGCGTCCCCCGGTCCGTCCGTCTGTGTCGCCGCTCACTTTGGGTCATGTCATTAAAACGTGTCAACCCCAGAGTCGGAACCCGGGCGGCCGGATCCCGGCGGCGCGGCCCCGGCGGAACGACTTCGGAAAGTTCCGCCGCCCTTGTCCGGACGGTGTTTTCGCCGCTTCCGGCCGGGTCTTCGAACGGATCCCCTCTTGACGGGTGCTCCGGGTCACATCTAGCGTCCTGCGCAACATCACGTTAAAACGTTTTTCAGCTGCGGGAAACCGACGTCCCCCGCGAGGAGGGCCGCCATGAACGCACCGGGCCGGTCGGCGCCGCCGACATTGGCACTGGTCAACGTGAGCAAGTCGTTCGGCGCCGTGCGCGCCCTGCAGGGCGTCACGCTGGAGCTGCACGCGGGCGAGGTGCACGCCCTCGCCGGCGAGAACGGGGCCGGCAAGTCCACGGTCGTAAAAACGTTCGCAGGAGTGCACCGCCCCGACGCGGGCGAGGTCCGCGTGGACGGGGAGCCGGTGGTCTTCGGCGGCCCCGCCGACGCGCAGGCCGCGGGCGTCGCCGTCATCTACCAGGAGCCCACGCTGTTCCCCGACCTGTCGGTCGCCGAGAACATCTTCATGGGCCGCCAGCCCCGCGCCGCGCTCGGCCGCATCGACCGCCGCGCGATGCACGCCGAGACCGCGAGGCTCTTCGAGCGGCTCGGCGTCGCGCTGGACCCGCAGCAGCCGGCCCGCGGCCTGTCGATCGCCGACCAGCAGGTCGTCGAGATCGCCAAGGCCATCTCCCGGGACGCGCGGGTCCTCATCATGGACGAGCCCACCGCCGCGCTCACCGGCCAGGAGGTCGCCCGCCTGTTCGCGGTGACCCGCACGCTGCGCGACCAGGGCTGCGCGGTGCTGTTCATCTCGCACCGGCTGGAGGAGATCTTCGAGCTCTGCCGGCGGGTCACGACCCTGCGCGACGGCGCCCACGTCGGCACCGACCTCACCGAGGACATCACCCCGGACGACCTCGTCCGCCGGATGGTCGGCCGCGACCTCGACGCCCTCTACCCCAAGCAGGACGTGACGCCCGGCGAGGTCGCGCTCAAGGTCAGCCGGCTGACCCGCGAGGGCGCCTTCACCGACGTCTCCTTCGAGGTCCGCCGCGGCGAGATCGTCGCGCTGGCCGGGCTGGTCGGCGCCGGCCGCAGCGAGGTCGCCCGCGCGATCTTCGGGGTGGACCGCTGGGACGCCGGCGCCGTCGAGGTGCAGGGGCGCGCCCTGCCCGCGGGCAGCCCCACCGCCGCGATGTCGGCCGGGCTCGCGCTCGTCCCCGAGGACCGCCGCCAGCAGGGCCTCGTCATGGACATGTCCATCGAGCGGAACATGGGCCTCACCCAGCTGAAGGCGCTGCGCCGCGCCACCGGGCGCGGCGGCCTGATCTCCCGGCGGGTCGAGCGGGACCGCGCCGCCGACTGGGGGCTGCGGCTCCGGCTCAAGTACTCCCGGCTCAGCGACGCCGTCGGCGTCCTGTCCGGCGGGAACCAGCAGAAGGTCGTGCTCGCCAAGTGGCTCGCCACCGAGCCGGCCGTGCTCATCGTGGACGAGCCGACCCGCGGCATCGACGTCGGCACCAAGGCCGAGGTGCACCGGCTGCTGTCGGAGCTGGCCGCGCAGGACCTCGCGGTGCTGATGATCTCCTCCGACCTGCCGGAGGTGCTCGGCATGGCCGACCGCGTCCTCGTCATGCACGAGGGGCGGCTCACCGCCGAGATCGCCCGCGCGGACGCGACCGAGGAGAGCGTGATGGCCGCGGCCACCGGCCGCGCGGGAACGGGGGAAGCGGCATGACGACCGCAGCGAAGCGAGGATCGTCGTGCCGCCCCCGCGGGGATCTGGGGGTCGTCCCCCGGATGGGCGGGGTCGTCCCCCGGATGGGCGGTGCCCGATGACCGTTCTCACCGAGACTCCGGCGCGGCCGGGCGGCGCGGGCGGCCCGGCGGGCGGCGGCCGCCGCCTGGTCGAGCTGGTGCTGCGCGCCCGCGAGATGAGCATCCTCGGCGGCCTCGTCGTCCTGGTCGTCGCGACCACGATCGCCAACCCGCGGTTCCTGTCCGGGCAGGGCGTCAAGGACATCTTCCTCAACGCCTCCATCCTCGTGCTGCTCGCCGTGGGGCAGACGGTGGTCGTGGTGACCCGCAACATCGACCTGTCGGTCGGGTCCGTCGTCGGGCTCGTCGCGTTCAGCGCCGGCAAGTTCGCCGCCGAGGGCGGCCACGGCGTCGTGCCGGTGCTGCTCTTCGGCGTCGCGATCGGGCTGGCGTGCGGGCTGGCCAACGGGCTGCTGGTCAGCTTCTGCCGCGTCCCCTCCCTCGTCGTCACGCTCGGCACGCTGTACGTGATCCAGGGCCTGGACTACCGCATCGCCCACGGGCAGCAGATCGGCGCCGCCGAGCTGCCGTCCTCGGTGCTGAAGCTCGGCAACGACGGGATCCTCGGCGTCCCCTACCTGCCGATCGTCACCGTCGCGGTGATGCTGGCGGCCGGGTACTACCTGCGCTCCTACTCGTCCGGGCGCGAGTTCTACGCGATCGGGTCCAGCCCGGAGGCCGCGCGGCTCGCGGGCGTGCCGATCCGCCGCCGCGTCCTCACCGCCTACCTGGTCAGCGGCGCGCTCGCCGGCTTGGCCGGGGTGCTGTGGCTCGCCCGGTTCGGCACCGTCGTCGCGGACGCCGCGCACGGCTGGGAGCTGACGGTCGTCGCGGCCGTCGTCGTCGGCGGCGTCGCCATCACCGGCGGCGTCGGGACGGTGTACGGGGCCGCGCTCGGCGGCCTGCTGCTCACCACCATCGGCAGCGTGCTGGTGGTGCTCAAGGTCAACTCGTTCTGGCAGGACGCGATCACCGGCGTCCTGCTGCTGCTCGCCATCAGCGTGGACCGGCTGCTGGCGCTGCGCGTCACCCGGGCGCTGAAGCAGCGGTCCCTCGAATCCGCCGCGCACCGGGACGCCGCGGAGACGGTCCCGCAGGAGAAGGAGGGACGGGCATGAGCCGCCTCGGAGGGCTGATGCGGTGGGAGACCGCCGTCACCGCCCTGCTGGTCGTGGTGTTCGCCGGCGGCGCCGGGTTCTCGCCCGACTTCGCCAGTGACGACAACCTGTCGTTCGCGCTGGACGACCTGTCGGAGATCGCGCTGATCGCGCTGCCGATGACGCTGCTGGTCGTGTGCGGGCAGGTCGACCTGTCGGTGGCCTCGGTCCTCGGGCTGTGCAGCGCGCTCACCGGCAAGATGTGGGACGGCGGCATGGCGATCGAGACGATCATCCCGATCGTGCTCGTCGTGGGCCTCGTCTGCGGCCTGGTCAACGGGCTGCTCGTGACCAGGCTGGGGCTGCCGTCCCTGGCCGTGACGATCGGCACGATGACCCTCTACCGGGGGCTCGCGTACGTGACGCTCGGCACCGGGGCCGTCTCGGAGTTCCCGTTCGCCTACACCGACCTCGCCACCTCGTCCGTCCCCGGCACCCCGATCCCGTACCCGATCGCGCTGTTCGTCCTGCTGGCCGCCGCGACCGGAGTCGTCCTGCACGCCACCGGCGTCGGCCGGTCGCTGTTCGCGATCGGCGCGCAGGAGGACGCCGCCTACTTCGCCGGCATCCGGGTCAAGCGCATCAAGCTGATCCTGTTCACGGTGTCCGGCCTGGTCGCCGGGTTCGCGGGCATCGTCTACACGCTCCGCTACGGCAGCGCCCGCGCCGACAACGGCCTCGGCCTGGAGCTCGCCGTCATCGCGGCGGTGCTGCTCGGCGGCGTCGACTTCGACGGCGGCAAGGGCACGCTCGGCGGCGTCATCGCGGCCGTGCTGCTCATCGGCCTGCTCCGCAACCTGCTGATGCTCAACGACGTCTCCACCGAGGTCCAGTCGATCGTCACCGGGCTGCTCCTCATCGTCAGCGTCCTCACCCCGCGGCTGATCGCCGTGGCCCGCGACGCGCGAGGGAGGCGGCGGGGCGCGAGACCCGCGGCCCCCGCCCCCACCTGACCCCTTGAGACACGTCCCCCCGCCGCATTCCTCCCGACCCCGAAAGGCAATCGTGATGACCATTCGTCTGCGCGCCCCGCGCCGGCTGGCGGCCGTCGCCACGGCGAGCGTCCTGGCCCTCGGCATGGCCGCCTGCGGCGGCACGACCAAGAACGACTCCGGCTCCGGGGAGGCCAAGGCCGCCGGAGGCAACGCCACGGCGAACCCGAACGCGCCGCTGAAGAAGGGCCTGAAGCTGGCGTTCCTCCCCAAGCAGGTCAACAACCCCTACGAGACGATCGTCGACAACGCCGGCATCGGCGCGGCCAAGGAGTTCGGCGCGGAGGCCAAGGAGGTCGGCCCGTCCGACGCGTCCGCGTCCTCCCAGGTCTCCTACATCAACACGCTCATCCAGCAGCGGCACGACGCGATCCTCATCGCCGCCAACGACGAGAACGCGGTGTGCGGCCCGCTGAAGCAGGCGATGGCCAAGAACATCAAGATCGTCGCCTACGACTCCGACACCAACCCCGAGTGCCGGGACGTGTTCATCAACCAGGCCAGCTCCGAGGAGATCGGCCGCAGCGAGGTCAAGCTCCTCGCCGAGCAGATCGGCCACGAGGGCGAGATCGCGATCCTGTCGGCGACGGCGAACGCCACGAACCAGAACACCTGGATCAAGTTCATGAAGGACGAGCTCGCCAAGCCCGAGTACTCGAAGATGAAGCTCGTCAAGGTCGCCTACGGCGACGACGACGACCAGAAGTCGTTCCAGCAGACGCAGGGCCTGCTGCAGGCGTACCCCAACCTCAAGGGCATCATCTCGCCGACCACCGTCGGCATCGCCGCCGCGGCCCGCTACATCTCCGGCTCCAAGTACAAGGGCAAGGTCGTGCTGACCGGCCTCGGCACCCCCGACCAGATGCGCAAGTTCGTCAAGGACGGCACGGTCGAGAAATTCGAGCTGTGGGACCCCAAGAACCTCGGCTACCTGGCCGCCTACGCGGCGGCGGCGCTGTCGTCCGGCCAGATCACCGGAGCCGAGGGCGAGAAGTTCAAGGCCGGCAAGCTCGGCGAGCGCACGATCGGCTCGGGCGGCGAGGTCATCCTCGGCCCGCCCACGGTCTTCGACGCCAAGAACATCGACGACTACCACTTCTGAGGACGAGCGGAGCGGCCCGGGGGCGGCGGACGCCGCCCCCGGGCGGAAAGGCTGATCGGCCCATGCCCGAACGCACGAAGCGCGTCTGCTTCCTGCTGAAGGTCCGGCAGGACCGCCTGGAGGAGTACAAGGAGCGCCACCGGGGGGTCTGGCCCGACATGTTGAACGCGCTGCGCGACACCGGCTGGCGCAACTACTCGCTGTTCCTGCGGGAGGACGGCCTCCTCGTCGGCTACCTGGAGACCGACGACTTCCAGGCCGCCCAGGAGGCGATGGCCCGCACCGAGGTCAACGCCCGCTGGCAGGCGGAGATGGCGCAGTACTTCGAGGACCTCGACGGCCGCCCCGACGAGGGCATGCGGCCGCTCGCCGAGGTCTTCCACCTGGATTGAGAGAGGTAACCGTGAACGACACCAGCGCGGTGAAGGACGCCCTGCGCCGCCAGCAGATCGAGACTCCCTCGTGGGCGTACGGGAACTCGGGGACCCGGTTCAAGGTCTTCGCCCAGCGGGGCGTGCCGCGCACCCCGCAGGAGAAGATCGACGACGCCGCGCAGGTGCACCGGTTCACCGGCGTCGCGCCCAGCGTGGCCGTCCACATCCCCTGGGACAGGGTGGACGACTACGCCGCGCTGGCCGCGTACGCGGAGGAGCGCGGCGTGCGGATCGGGGCCGTGAACACCAACGTGTTCCAGGACGACGACTACATGCTCGGCAGCGTCACCAACCCCGACCCCGCCGTCCGCCGCAAAGCCCTGGACCACCTGCTCGAAGCGGTCGACATCATGGACCTGACCGGGTCCCGCGACCTGAAGCTGTGGTTCTCCGACGGGACGAACTACCCGGGGCAGGACGACATCCGCGCCCGGCAGGACCGGATGGCCGAGGCGCTCGCCGCCGTGTACGAGCGGCTCGGCGACGGCCAGCGGTTCCTGCTGGAGTACAAGCTGTTCGAGCCCGCCTTCTACATGACCGACCTGCCGGACTGGGGCTCCTCCTACGCGCACTGCGTCAAGCTCGGCCCGAAGGCGCAGGTCGTCGTCGACACCGGGCACCACGCGCCCGGCACCAACATCGAGTTCATCGTGGCGTTCCTGCTGCGCGAGGGGAAGCTCGGCGGGTTCGACTTCAACTCCCGCTTCTACGCCGACGACGACCTGATGGTGGGCGCCGCCGACCCGTTCCAGCTGTTCCGGATCATGTACGAGGTGGTGCGGGGCGGCGGCTACGACCCCGAGGCGGGCGTGGCGTTCATGCTCGACCAGTGCCACAACGTCGAGCCGAAGATCCAGGGCCAGATCCGCTCGGTGATGAACGTGCAGGAGGCCACGGCGAAGGCGCTGCTGGTGGACGGGGACGCGCTGCGCGCCGCGCAGGCGGCCGGCGACGTCCTGGAGGCCAACGCGATCTTCATGGACGCCTACAACACCGACGTCCGGCCGCTGCTCGCCGAGCTGCGCGAGGAGATGGGCCTGCACCCCGACCCGGTCGCGGCCTACAAGGAGTCCGGCTACTACGAGCGGATCGTCGAGGAGCGCAAGGACGGCCAGGGCGCCGGCTGGGGCGCCTGACAGGTGAAGGAGACGAACCGATGACTGCCACCCCGCCCGAGGTGGAGCAGCTGCTCGAACGGGCCAACACCCTCGGCTCGGACCCGCGCAACACCAACTACGCGGGCGGCAACGCCTCGGCCAAGGGCACCGTCACCGACCCCGTGACGGCCCGCGACGTCGAGCTGATGTGGGTCAAGGGCTCGGGCGGCGACCTCGGCACCCTCACCGAGGAGGGCCTGGCGGTGCTGCGCCTGGACCGGATGCGCGCCCTCGTCGACGTGTATCCGGGCGTCGAGCGCGAGGATGAGATGGTCGCCGCGTTCGACTACTGCCTGCACGGCAGGGGCGGCGCGGCGCCGTCCATCGACACCGCCATGCACGGCCTGGTCGATGCCGCGCACGTCGACCACCTGCACCCCGACTCCGGCATCGCGATCGCGACGGCCGCCGACGGCGAGGAGCTGACCCGGCGGATCTTCGGCGACCGGGTCGCGTGGGTGCCGTGGCGGCGGCCCGGCTTCCAGCTCGGCCTCGACATCGCCGAGATCAAGCGCGCCAACCCGCGGGCGATCGGGGTGATCCTCGGCGGGCACGGCATCACGGCCTGGGGCGACACGAGCGAGGAGTGCAAGGCCAACTCGCTCGACATCATCCGCACCGCCGAGACCTACATCGCCGAGCACGGCCGGGCCGACCCGTTCGGCGAGGTGGTCCACCCGGCGCTGCCGGAGGGCGAGCGGCGCGCCCGCGCCGCCGCCCTGTTCCCGCTGCTGCGGGGGCTGGCGTCCACCGACCGGCCGCAGGTCGGGCACTTCACCGACGGCGAGGCCGTGCTCGACTTCGTGTCCCGCGCCGAGCACCCGCGGCTCGCGGCGCTCGGCACGTCCTGCCCGGACCACTTCCTGCGCACCAAGGTGCGCCCGATGGTCCTGGACCTGCCGCCGGACGCGCCGCTCGACGACGTCAAGGCGCGCCTGAAGGAGCTCCACGCCGCCTACCGCGAGGAGTACGCGGCCTACTACGACCGGCACGCCGCGCCCGGCTCGCCGCCGATGCGCGGCGCGGACCCGGCGATCGTCCTGGTCCCCGGCGTCGGCATGTTCTCCTTCGGCGCGAACAAGCAGACCGCCCGGGTGGCCGGCGAGTTCTACGTCAACGCGATCAACGTGATGCGCGGCGCGGAGGCGCTGTCGTCGTACGCGCCGATCGACGAGGCGGAGAAGTTCCGCATCGAGTACTGGGAGCTGGAGGAGGCCAAGCTCCGCCGCATGCCGAAGCCCAAGCCCCTCGCCGCGCGGGTCGCGCTGGTCACCGGCGGCGGCTCCGGCATCGGCGCGGCCACCGCCCGCCGCCTGGCCGCCGAGGGCGCCTGCGTCGCGGTCGCCGACCGGGACCTCGCGGCCGCCGAGAAGGTCGCGGCCGAGATCGGCGCGACGGCGCTCCGCGCGCCGGACGCCGCCGTCGCGGTCGGCGCCGACGTCACCTCCGAGGAGGAGGTCGCGGCGGCCGTCCGGGAGGCGGTCCTGGCGTTCGGCGGCGTCGACCTCGTCGTGAACAACGCCGGCCTGTCGATCTCCAAGCCGCTGCTGGAGACGACCGCCGCCGACTGGGACCTGCAGCACGACGTCATGGCGCGCGGCTCGTTCCTGGTGTCCCGCGAGACCGCCCGCGTGATGGTCGAGCAGGGCATGGGCGGCGACATCGTCTACATCGCGTCCAAGAACGGCGTGTTCGCCGGGCCGAACAACATCGCCTACGGCGCGACGAAGGCCGACCAGGCGCACCAGGTGCGGCTGCTGGCCGCCGAGCTCGGCGAGCACGGCATCCGCGTCAACGGCGTCAACCCCGACGGGGTGGTGCGCGGCTCCGGCATCTTCGCCGGCGGCTGGGGCGCCCAGCGCGCCGCCGTGTACGGAGTGGAGGAGGAGAAGCTCGGCGAGTTCTACGCCCAGCGGACGCTGCTGAAGCGCGAGGTGCTGCCCGAGCACGTAGCCGCGGCCGTGTTCGCCCTCACCGGCGGGGACCTGACCCGCACCACCGGACTGCACATCCCGGTCGACGCCGGCGTCGCCGCCGCCTTCCTGCGCTGACGGGGCATCACCGGAAAGGAGGGACGGCCGGGGCCCGGACGGTGCGGCGGCGCTCACACACGTCCGCCGCCGCACCGTCCCCACCCGGGCCGCCGGCCGTCCCGTAGGGCCCGCTCGACCAAAGGAACCCGGAAGGACAACGATGGACGTGCCCGAGAAGTTCGCAGAAACCGCCTCCCCGCCCGTCAAGGTCGGTCTCGTCGCCGGGGGGCTCGGCGCGTACTGGCCGCAGTTCCCCGACCTGCTGCCGCAGCTGAAGCGCTCCGCCGGGCGCGTCGCCGAGCGGATGCGCGGGCTCGGCGCCGAGGTCGTCGACGCCGGGTTCATCTCCGACGCGCAGGAGGGCGCCGCCGCGGCCGAGCGGCTCCGCGCCGCCGGCTGCGACATCATCGTCGGCTTCCTCACCACCTACATGACCGCGTCGATGCTGGTCCCGGTCGCGCAGCGGGCGGACGCGCCCGTCCTGCTGATCAACCTGCAGCCGACCGAGTCGATGGACCACGCGACGTTCGACACCGGGCAGTGGCTCGCCTACTGCGGCGCCTGCCCGCTGCCGGAGATGGCCAACGCGTTCGAGCGCTGCGGCGTCCCGTTCCGCTCGGTGTCCGGATACCTGGAGGACGAGCGGGCCTGGGCGAAGATCGGCCGCTGGGTGCGGGCCGCCGGGGTCCGGGCCGCGCTGCGCAGGGGCCGGCACGGCCTGATGGGCCACCTGTACCCGGGCATGCTGGACGTCTCCACCGACCTGACCCTGGTCAGCGCCAACTTCGGCGGGCACGTCGAGGTGCTGGAGTTCGACGACCTGCGCGTCCGGGTGGAGAAGGTCACCGACGCCGAGACCGCCGCGAAGAAGGCCGAGGCGGAGAAGATCTTCGAGCTGGACGCGTCCGTCGACGACGACGACCTGACGTGGGCGGCGCGGGTCGCCGTCGGCCTGGACCGCCTCGCCGAGGACTTCGCCCTCGACAGCCTCGCCTACTACCACCGCGGCCTGGACGGCGAGATCCACGAGCGCCTCGGCGCCGGCATGATCCTCGGCGCCTCGCTGCTGACCGCCCGCGGCGTCCCCGCCGCCGGCGAGTACGAGCTGCGCACCTCCCTCGCCATGCTGATCGCCGACCGGCTCGGCGCGGGCGGCTCGTTCACCGAGCTGCAGGCCCTGGACTTCCGCCGCGGCCACGTCGAGATGGGCCACGACGGACCCGCGCACCTGGCGATCAGCGCCCGCCGCCCGCTGCTGCGCGGCCTCGGCGTCTACCACGGCAAGCGCGGCTACGGCGTGTCGGTGGAGTTCGACGTCAAGCACGGGCCGGTCACCGCGTTCGGGATCGTCCAGCGGCGCGACGGCCGGTTCGCGTTCGTCGCGTCCGAGGGCGAGACCGTGGACGGGCCGCTGCTGCAGATCGGCAACACCACGTCCCGCGTCGACTTCGGCTGCGACCCCGGCGAGTGGGTCGACGCGTGGAGCGCCACCGGCATCTCCCACCACTGGGCGCTCGGCACCGGCCGCCTGACCGCCGATCTGGAGTCCCTCGCCGACCTCCTGGGGATCGAGCTGGTGCAGGTCGCTCCCTGAGCTCAGCCCGGCGGGTCCGGAGGCAGGTCCGGCGGGAGGAAGCCGCCCGTGTCGCGGAGCCCGCGGACGGCCCCGACGAGCCGCGCGACCCCCGGGGCGTACGCGTCCAACCCGGCGATCAGGGCTCGGACGCCTGCGCCCGCGTCCACGCCGCCCTCAGCGACGACCGATATATAGTCAATATTCGTGACCACTGAGGACGGGGCCGGAGGGCGGGAGCCCGACCTGGCGATGCTGGCGGCGCGGCTGACGCGGGCGCTGCGGGAGGAGCTGTTCGAGCGGCTGGCCGAGGAGGGCCACCCGGACGTCCGGCCGCGGCACGGCGCCGTGCTGGCCTTCCTGGACGCGGGCGGGTCGCGGGCGACCGAGCTGTCGGCCCGCTCCGGGCGGCACAAGCAGATCGTCGGCACGATCGTGGACGAGCTGGCCGCGCTCGGCTACGTCCGCCGCGAGCCCGACCCCGCCGACCGCCGCGCCAAGCTGATCGTGCCCACCGAGCGCGGGCTGGACGAGATGGCCAAGGCCCGCGCCATCATCGCCGGCATCGAGGACCGGCACCGGCGCGCCCTGGGCGAGGAGCGCTACGCGGTCTTCAAGGACGCCTTCCGGGAGATCGCCCGCGACCGGAGCGGCCGGCGGGAGGGGTAGCGGTCAGCGCAGCACGCCCGTGCCGACGAGGCCGGCGAAGCGCTCGCCGTCGGTCCCGCCGCCCTCCAGCCACTCGCGGGGGCCGGTGAGGCCCGGCGGGAGCAGCTCGAACCCGTCGAAGAAGCGGCGGATCAGCGCGCTCGGGCGGGCGCCGAGCCGCGCGCTCGCCCCCTCGTAGACCTGCTCGGCCCGCGCCATCTGTTCCGGGAAGGCGTCGGTGGCCAGGTGCGACAGGATCAGCCGGCCGCCGGGCGCGAGCGCGTCGCGGTAGCGGGCGACCAGCGCGTGCGGATCGTCGGCGTCGTCCACGAAGTGCAGCACCGACACCAGCAGCAGCGCCACCGGCGCGGAGAAGTCGATCATGTCGCGGACGACCGGATGGCCGAGCACCGCGTCCGGGCGGCGCAGGTCGGCCTCGGCGAACCCGACGTTCCCCGCGCCCGCGAGCAGCGCCCGGCCGTGCGCGCAGACGACCGGGTCGTTGTCGACGTAGACGGTCCGCGCGCCGGGGGCGGCGGCCGCCGCGGCCTCGTGCACGTTCTCCTGCGTCGGCAGCCCGGACCCGAGGTCGAGGAACTGCCGGACGCCGGCCTCGGCGGCGGCGCGCACCGCGGCGCGCAGGAACGCGCGGTTGAGGCGGACGCCCCGCACGACGCGCCCCTCGGAGATCTCCACGACGCGCTCGGCGGCCTCCCGGTCGGCGGCGAAGTTGTCCTTCCCGCCGAGCCAGTAGTCGTACATCCGCGCGACGTTGGGGGAGCCGGTGTCCAGGCCGGCGGAGGTCCCGTCCGAGAAGTCGCTCACCCGGTCATGATCGTGCCATCGGCGGGCGGGCGGCAACTCGACGGCGGAACCCGGTGGCGCTACTGAGCGTAGCGATACGTAACGTTCCGTGCATGGAGGATGATCGGGGGAGCTGGGCGGGGCCCGGCGGGCTGCGCGTGACGGCGGTGCGGTTGACGGGCGCACACCGGGTCCTGGCGGAGTACGCGGGCGTTCACGGGGACAGCGCCTTCTTGGTGACGCGAAACGGGATGCTCGCCGGCCGCGGCTACTACGCCTCCGTCGAAGAACTCGCCGAGGACGTCGACCTGGCCGAGCTGCACCCGGCCTGACCAGCGGTTGCGCGGGGACCGCCGGACCTGTAGTGGTTACTGCGTGGTCGGGCAGTGGGAAGTCGCCGTGGTCGGGTCGGTCAACGCGGATCTGGTGGTCGAGGTCGGCCGGCGGCCGGCGCCGGGGGAGACCGTGCTCGGCTCCGACCTCGTCGTCCATCCGGGCGGGAAGGGCGCCAACCAGGCGGTCGCGGCGGCGCGGCTCGGCGGCCGGGCCGGGATCGTCGGGCGGGTCGGCGACGACGGGCACGGCGAGCTGCTGCGCGGCGCGCTCGCCGCCGGCGGCGTGGACCTCGCCCACCTCGCGACCACGCCCGGCGTGCCGACCGGCGTCGCGCTCATCACGATCGGGCCGGACGGCGACAACAGCATCATCGTCTCGCCCGGCGCGAACGCCCGGCTCACCCCGGCCGACGTCGAGGCCGCCCGCGCGATGATCGCCGGGGCGTCCGTCGTGTCCTTCCAGCTTGAGGTGCCGCTGCCGGCCGTGGAGGCCGCCGCCCGCGCCGCGGCGGAGGCGGGCGGGCGGGTCGTGCTCAACCTGTCGCCGCCCGCGCCCGTCCCCGCCGGGCTGCTCGCCCTCTGCGACCCGCTGGTCGTCAACGAGCACGAGGCCGCGTTCGTCCTCGGCGGCGCCGGCGGCGACCCCCGCGAGACCGCGGCGGCGCTCGCCCGCTCCGGGCCCCGCTCCGCCGTCGTCACCCTCGGCGCCGAGGGCGCCGTGGTCGCCGACGGCGAGGGCGTCGCGGCGGTCCCGTCCCCGAAGACCGACGCCGTCGACACGACCGGCGCGGGCGACGCCTTCACCGCCGCGCTGTGCCTGCGCCTCGCGCGCGGCGACGCGCTGCGCGACGCCGCCCGGTACGCCGCCCGCGCCGGCGCCGCGGCCGTCCGCAGGCGGGGCGCGCAGAGCTCCTACCCGACCCCGGACGAGCTGCCCGAGCCCTAGCGGTCCGTGCGGGCCCGCAGCCGGTACAGCTCGTCGGCGACGTCGTGGACGTCGGAGCCGAGGTCGAACGCGCTGAGCAGGTGCAGGTCGTCGGCGGTCTCGATCTCCAGCATCCGCGTGTGCAGCAGCAGCCGGCGCCGCTCGTCGACCCTGATCGTGCGCACCTCGTCCCAGCCGATGCGCCGGTGCCCCGCGTAGCCGGCGACGACCGTGAGCCCGTCCCCGTCGGCGGCGAGCCGGACCGGCGCGACCAGGTCGCGCAGCGCGAGCGCGTTCAGCCCGATCGCCGCGGCTCCGGCGAGGAACAGGAACTGCGGGTCGTGGCTGTAGAGGACGATGAGCGCCGTGACGGCCGCCGCGGCGGCGCACTTCACCGCCACGTGACCTGGGGGCACTCTCCACCGGCGCTGCGATCCCGCTTCCATGCCCGCCACCGTAGCCGCAACCGGCCGCCGACCGGGCCGCACCCGCGCCGCGGGGCGTCCGGTAGCGTCGCAGGCATGCGACTCGGCGTGCTGGACGTGGGCTCGAACACCGTGCACCTGCTGGTGGTCGACGCCCACCAGGGGGCGCGGCCCCTGCCCGCGTACTCCCACAAGGCCGATCTGCGGCTCACCGCCCACCTGGACGACTCCGACCGCCTGTCCGAGGAGGGCGAGGCGCTGCTGCGCGACTTCGTCGACGAGGCGCTGCAGGTCGCCGAGGACAAGGGCGTCGAGGACCTGGTCGCGTTCGCGACGTCGGCCGTCCGCGACGCCGCCAACGGCGAGGACGTGCTCGCCCGGATCCGCGCCGACAAGTCGATCGACATCCGCTCGATGCCCGGCGAGGAGGAGGCGCGGCTGACGTTCCTCGCCGTCCGCCGCTGGTTCGGCTGGTCCTCGGGGCGGCTGCTGGTCGTCGACATCGGCGGCGGCTCGCTGGAGATCGCGTCCGGCATCGACGAGGAGCCGGATGTGGCGATCTCGCTGCCGCTCGGCGCGGGCCGGCTCACCCGCGGCTGGTTCACCGCCGACCCGCCGCCGCCGGAGGAGATCCGCGACCTGCGCCGGCACGTCCGCGCGGAGATCGCCCGGCACGTCGGGGACGTCGCCCGCTACGGGGCCGCCGACCACGCGGTCGCCACGTCCAAGACGTTCAAGCAGCTCGCCCGGATCGCCGGGGCCGCGCCGAGCGCCGACGGGCCGTACCAGCGCCGCGCCCTGTCCGACGCCGACGTGACGGACTGGGCGGAGAAGCTCGCGCCGATGCCGTCGGCGGAGCGCGCGGGGCTGCCCGGGGTGTCGGAGAGCCGCGCCGAGCTGCTGCTCGCGGGCGCGATCGTCGCGGACGCCGCGATGGACCTGTTCGAGCTGACCGAGCTGGAGATCTGCCCGTGGGCGCTGCGCGAGGGCGTCATCCTGCGCCGCCTCGACATGATCACCGGCTGACCGGGGTCACGCCCAGTTCGGGTGCCCGAGGACGCTCCCGGCGGGGGTGAGGACGCGGTCGCCGGTGCCGTCCGCCCGGACGGCGTGCAGCACCGGGTCGCTGGTCGCGCCCCGCACGTAGCAGATCCAGCGGCCGTCGCGGGACCACCCGGGGTCCATGTCGTGCCCGCCGCCGGAGGTGACGGCCCGCGCCGCGGACCCGTCGGCGTTCATCGTCCAGATCGCGCTCTCCTCGGACGTGCCCCGGGTGAAGGCGATCTTCGACCCGTCCGGCGACCACTCGGGGTCGACCGAGCGGACGCCGTCCCTGGTCAGCCGCGTCCAGGCGCCGCCAGGGCGGTCCGGGTCGAGGGTGTAGATCTGCTCGGCGCCGTCGCGCTTGCTCCAGAACACGATCCGCCCCTTGGGCGACCACATCGGGTCGTCCTTGGCCGAGTCGTCGTCGGTGAGCTGGGTGACCTTGTGGTCCCGCAGGCCGATCGTGAAGATCTGCTTGGCGCCGCCCTGCCGGCCCATGTAGGCGAGGCGGGTGCCGTCGGGCGACCAGGCCACCCGCCCGCCCGCGATGTCGGTGACCTTCCGGGCGCCGGTGCCGTCGGCGTTCATCACCCACGCCGCGGTGCTCCCGCCGCCGCTCCGGGTGAACGCGACGAGCCGGCCGTCCGGCGACCGCTCGGGCAGGGTGTCGCAGGACGGCCCGCCGACCAGCGTCCGCACGGCCCCGCCCGGCGTGAACAGGCCGATGTCGGCGTGGCACGTCTTCGGCCAGCCGGGTTCGGTGTCGATGCGCACCAGCAGCGGCCCGGACGGGAACGCCGCCGGCTTCGCGCCCGCGTCCCCCGTCTTGCCGGACGGCCGGTTCAGGTAGTAGACGCCGCCCGCCACGGCCGCCGCCACCAGCGCGGCCGCCACCGACGCGGCGATCAGCGTGTTGCGCCGGGACCTCCCCGGAGGCGGCGGCCGCCACGGCCGCGGCGGCGGCGCGTAGGCGGTGGGCTGCTGCTCCGGCGCCGGCCGGGTCGCCGGCTCCGCCGCGGGCATCGGCGAATGCCGCGGCTGAGCCTGGGGCCGCGGCTGGGCCTGGGGGTCCGGTTGAGGCCGGGGCTGGGCTTGGGGTTGGACTTGGGGCTGCGGCGAAGCCTGAGGCTGCGGCGAAGCCTGAGGCTGCGGTGAAGCCTGGGGCTGCGGTGAAGCCTGGGGCTGCGGCGGAAGCTGGGGCGAAGGCCGCGGAGGCGACGGCCGCGGCGGAGACGGTGCGGACGCGCCGTCGCGCGCGGTGGTGCTCGGGTCCGCCGCGAGCGGGGGAGACGTCCACGACTCGCCCAGCTCGGTCGTCACCGCCGCCTCCCCGCCGCCGCCCACCAGCGCGAGCAGCAGCTCGCGGGCGCTCGGCCGGGCGCCGGGGTCCTTGCGCAGCGCCGCCTGGACGAGTCCCGACAGCGACGGCGGCAGGTCGCCGACCTCCGGTTCGGCGTGCACGGCGCGGGCCGCGAGGATCTGGAACGAGCCCTGCCCGAACGGGTTGCGGCCGCTCGCCGCGTACGCCACGAGGCAGCCCCAGGCGAACACGTCCACGGCCGTGGTGACCTGCTGCGTGGTGATCTGCTCGGGCGCGATCCAGCCGGGCGTCCCGACGACCTGCCCGGTCCGGGTGTGCGAGGACACCATGTCCAGCGCGCGGGCGATCCCGAAGTCGATCACCCGGGGGCCGGAGATGGACAGCAGCACGTTGCTCGGCTTGAGGTCGCGGTGCACCAGCCCCGCGCTGTGGATGGCGACGAGCGCGGCGGCGACGCCGACCGCGACGCCGTGCAGCATCCCGGGCGACAGCGCGCCGTTCTCGCTGACGTGCTCCAGCAGCGAGGGCCCGTCGATGTACTCGGTCACCATGTAGGCGAGGCCGAGGTCCTCGCCGTGTTCGAGGACCTGCGCGGTGCAGAACGACGCGACGCGCTGGGCGTTGGCGGCCTCGTCGTGGAAGCGGGCGAGGAACGTCCGGTCGCCGGCCAGCTCGGCGCGGACGACCTTCACCGCGACCTGGCGTCCGTCCTCGCCGCGGCCCAGGTAGACCGCGCCCATCCCGCCCTCGCCGATCTTGGCCTCGATGCGGTACCGGCCGATCCGCGTGGGGTCGTCCGGGCGCAGCTCGCGCAGGGAGGACGCTCGCGGCCCGTCCATGGAGATCACCTTTTCCCGGCGAGCCGCGTCTTGGCGGCCGCCCCGCGGCGGCACGCGGCCCCAACGCTTCCATACGATGACAGAGGGCGGCCCGAGGTTCTAGCGTCCGCGGATCAATGGAAATCGCGGGCCTTGACGCGGCCGGGGACCGGCAGCCGGCGCAGCCGGGCGGCGCGGACGTTCGCGACCCCGTCGGCGCGCTCCAGCCGCCCGCTGACCAGCAGCGCCTGCGCGTCGACGGCGAGGCCCCGGTACCGCTGGAACACCGGCGGCGGGCACACCACGTTGATGATGCCGGTCTCGTCCTCCAGCGTCATGAAAACGATGCCGCCGGCGGTCGGCGGGCGCTGCCGGTGGGTGACGAGCCCGGCGACGAGGACGTTCGTCTCGCCCGGCACGGCGGCGAGCCGCGCGGCCGGCAGCGCGCCCGTCTCGTCCAGGGCCTCCCGGACGTGCGCGACCGGATGGACGCGGGACACGCCGGTGGCCCACAGGTCGGCGAGCGTCTCCTCGATCGGCGTCATCGGGGGCAGCGCCGGCGCCGACGCGCCCGGCGTCACGCCCTCCAGCCGCCCCGGTCCCGAGCCCGCGAGCGCACCCGCCGCCCACAGCGCTTCGCGGCGCGACAGGCCGAGCCCGTCGAACGCGCCCGCCGTCGCGAGCGCCTCCAGCGCCCCGGCCGACAGCGGCACCCGCCGGGCGAGGTCCTCCATGCTCGTGTAGGGGCGTCCCGCCGCGATCGCCTCCGCGGTGTCGTCGCCCAGGTTCCGGATGCCGGACAGGCCGAGCCGGATCGCCGGCTGCGGCTCGCTCGGCGCGTGCGGGTGGTCGGAGACGACCTCGACCGGTTCCTCCAGCGTCGGGTGGACGCCGCTGGCGTTGATGTCCACGCTCCTGACCTCGACGCCGTGGTGCCTGGCGTCCGCGACGAGGCTCTGCGGGCTGTAGAACCCCATCGGCTGGTTGCGCACCAGGGCGGCGGTGAACGCGGCCGGGTAGTGGCGCTTCAGGTAGGCGCTGGCGTAGACGAGGTGGGCGAAGCTCTGCGCGTGCGACTCGGGGAACCCGAACCCGGTGAAGCCGAGGATCTTCTCGTAGACGCTCTCCGCGATGTCGGACGGGATGCCGCGCTCGGCCATCCCGTCCAGCAGCCGGCGCCGCAGCCGCTCCACCCGCTCGGGGGCGCGCTTGGCGCCCATCGCCTGCCTGAGCTGGTCCGACTCCGCGGGTGTGAACCCCGCGCAGTCGACGGCGAGCTGCATCATCTGCTCCTGGAACAGCGGCACGCCGAGCGTCCGGCCGAGCGCGGGCTCCATCAGCGGGTGGGGGCAGACGGCCGGCTCCAGGCCCTTCCGGCGGCGCAGGTACGGGTGGACGGACCCGCCCTGGATCGGCCCCGGCCGGATCAGCGCCACCTCCACCACCAGGTCGTAGAACTCGCGGGGCCGCAGGCGCGGCAGCGTCGCCATCTGCGCCCGCGACTCCACCTGGAACACCCCGACCGTGTCGGCGTCGCACAGCATGTCGTAGACGAGCGGGTCCTCCGGCGGGACGGACTGCAGGTCGTAGCGGCGCCCGTGGTGCTCGTCCACCAGGTCGAAGCAGTCGTGCAGCGCGGCGAGCATGCCGAGCCCGAGCAGGTCGAACTTCACCAGGCCGGCCGCCGCGCAGTCGTCCTTGTCCCACTGCAGGACGCTGCGGCCCGGCATGGCCGCCCACTCGATCGGGCAGATCTCCCCGACCGGGCGGTCGGCGATCACCATGCCGCCGGAGTGGATGCCGAGGTGGCGGGGCAGCTTCAGCATGCGGCCGGCCAGGTCGAGCACCGGCGCCGGGACGTCGGTCTCCGACCCGACGGGGTCGCGCGGGTCGATGCCCTTCGACCAGGCGTCCTGCTGGCCGGGGGAGAAGCCGAGGGCGCGGGCCGCGTCCCGCACGGCCATCCGCGGCCTATAGCTGATCACGTTCGCGACCTGCGCCGTGCACTCCCGCCCGTACTTCTCGTACACGTACTGGATGGCCTCCTCGCGGCGCCTGTGCTCGATGTCGAGGTCGATGTCGGGCGGGCCGTCCCGCCCGGGGGACAGGAACCGCTCGAACAGCAGGCCGTGCCGGACGGCGTCGACGCCCGTGATGCCGAGCGCGTAGCAGACCGCCGAGTTGGCCGCAGATCCGCGCCCCTGGCACAGGATGCCCCTGCTCCGGCAGAACTCCACGATGTCGTGGACGATCAGGAAGTAGCCGGGGAAGCCGAGCTGCTCGATGACGTCCAGCTCCTTGGCGATCTGCGCGTACGCGCCCGGCACCCGCTCGCGCTCCGGCGGCCCGTACCGCTCGCGCGCGCCCTCCGCGACCAGGCGCCGCAGCCAGGTCGCCTCGGTGTGGCCGTCCGGGACGGGCCAGTCGGGCAGCCGGGGCGCGACCACGTCGAACCCGAACCGGCACTCGCGGGCCAGCTCGACCGTCCGCTCCCGGACGCCGGGGAACCGCGCCAGCCGCCGCGCCATCTCCGCCCCGGACCGGATGTGGGCGGTGCCGCCGGCCGGGAGCCAGCCGACCATGTCGTCCAGGGCGCGGCGGGCGCGGACGGCGGCCAGCGCCTGCGCCAGCCGCGCGTCCGCCCCGGGCGCCGCGAAGTGCACGTTGTTGGACGCCACGACGCCGGCCCCGGTGCGGTGCGCCAGCTCGTAGAGGGCGTCGTTGCGCAGGTCGTCGTCCGGCTGGTCGTGGTCGACCAGCTCGACGAACACGTTGCCGCGGCCGAACACGGCGATCAGGTCGCGCAGCTCCCGCTCCGCGGCGTCCGGGCCGCCCGCCTCCAGCGCCGCCGGGACCGCCCCCTTGCGGCATCCGGTCAGCACCGCCCAGTGGCCGCCGTGCGCCCCGGCGAGCGCGTCCGGGTCGTAGACGGGGCGGCCCTTCTTCCCGCCCGCGAGCTGCGCCGACGTGATCGCCGAGCACAGCCGCGCGTACCCCTGCGCGCCGCGCGCCAGGACCAGCAGGTGCCGCCCCGCCGGGTCGGGCTCCCCGGTCCGCGGGCCCGGCGGGCCGAGGCTCAGCTCCGCGCCGAACACCGTCCCGACGCCGGCGTCGCGCGCGGCCTGCGCGAACTGCACCGCCCCGTACATGCCGTCGTGGTCGGTGATCGCCATCGTCTCCACGCCGAGCCGCGCCGCCTCCGCGACGAGCGAGGCGGGGTCGCTGGCCCCGTCAAGGAAGCTGAACGACGAGTGCACGTGCAGCTCCGCCCACGCCGTCTCGGCCTCGGCGCGGCGCGGTGGACCGGGCGGCGCCGGCGCCTCCGCGGGCGGCCGCGCGGCCGGGCGCCACGACAGCCGCTCCTCGAACTCGCGCCAGGGGATCGGCGGGTTGTACCAGCCCGTCATGAGCCCCGCCCGGCCGTGCGCCGCCCGGTGATGCGTCGCCTGGTCAGCCCCCTAGTCATAGACGGCCTCGACGTGCCATCGGCCGCCTTCGACGGCGAGGAGGTAGGCGGCGCCGTCGTCCGTGGTGACCTGGAAGCGCGCTCTGCGCCGCGCATGGTCCGGATCCCACCAGCGCTCGTCGGCCGGCCACGGGCCCGTCCAGCCCGTCACGGCGGCGGAGCGCCCGCCGATCGCGAGCGCGGCCGGCGGCGCGGACACCTCGCACCGCGCCGAGACGACCACCGCCTCGCCGGACGCGTCGACCAGCTCCGCCGGGGACGGCGCCGCGGGGACCACCGCCGGCGCGGGGCCCGTCACGCGCCCCGGCCACGGCCCCTCCGGCGGGCCGGGAGGGGCCAGGTCGCCGACCGGCACCCGGACGACCCGCTCGCCCGGCCCGCGCCCGCCCACGAGCACCGGCCGGGTGATCCCGCGGTGCCCGAGGAGCGCCTGGACGCGGTCGGCGGCCCGGGTGATCCGGCCGGTGACCGCGGTCCGGCCCCAGAGCGCCTCCTGGCGCCCCTCGTCCGGGACGATCTGGTCGGGCGCCAGCTCCACCCACGTGACACCGCCCCACACCGCCTCGGCCTCTGCCTCGGTCTCGGCCCCCTGCCAGGCCGACAGCTGCCACCGCACCCGCTCGGCGACCGCCAGCGCCGACAGGCCCTCGTGCCGCCACAGCCGCCGCAGGACGCGCCCGTCCGCGAACCCGGCCGCGACCTCCAGCCGCACGCACGCCAGCCCGTCCGCCGCGAGGCCCTCGTGCAGCTCGCCCGCGAGCCGCTTCGCCGCGAACACCACCCGCTCGGCCTGCTCGGCGGGCGGGTCGAAGCCGGCGCGCACCGACAGGTCGGCCGCGCCCGGGACGGGGGCGAGCGGGCGCGGCTCCTCCCCGCGCGCGAGCCGGTGCGCGAGCGCGCCGTCCGCACCGAACCGCCCGGCGACGTGCCCGGACGGCAGCGCCGCGAAGTCGCCGAGCGTCCGGACGCCGAGCCGCCGCAGCAGGTCGGCCAGTTCCGGCCGGTCGAGCACCGCGAGCGGGTACGGCGCGAGGAACGCGGCCGCGCCGCCCTCGGGCACCACGGCGCCGCCCTCCCCGGCCCGCGCCGCCAGCTCCGCCGCGAACAGCCCGTCCGCGATGCCGCAGCCGCAATCGTGCCCGGCCTCCACGACCGTGTCCTGCACCAGGACGCGCAGCGCCTCCTCGCCGCCGTAGAAGCGGGCAGGCCCGCGCGCCGGCACCGCGCACAGCCCCGGCCGCACCACCTCGACGCGGGGCGTCAGCTCCGCGACCGCCTGCACGACCTCCTCGAACAGCCGCCCCTCGGCGTCCGGGTCCCGCTCCCGGACGACCAGGTCGGGGCAGCGGCGCTGCGCGTCCCGCAGCCGCTGCCCGCGCCGCACCCCCGCGGCCCGCGCCGCCGCCGAGCACGCCGCGACCCGGCCCCGCGACACCGCGGCCCCGGGCGTCGCCGCGTCGATCCCGACCGCGGTGACCGGCCAGTCCGGGCACCACACGACCAGCGCCCGCGTCACGCGATCCCCTCCTCCGCCGCGACCCGCACCAGCGGCGGGGCGCCGGACGGCCGGGGGTGCACGGGCGCGCCGGCGGAGACGAGCTCCAGGGGCCGCCGCGCGGTCCCGTCCGGCACGACCGAGCCGTCGGGCACGACCGATCCGTCGGGCACGACCGATCCGTCGGGGGCGGGGAGCCAGAGGCGGGCGCTGCGGCCCGCGCCGGGGGCGTCGCGGCCCTCGGCGGTCACCAGGACGCGGCGTCCGGTCAGCCGCCCGTGGCCGTCGCCGAGGCCGTCCCAGGCGGCCTCGTCCAGGCGGAGGCGGAGCCGGACGCCCGGCCAGTCGCGGGCGAACGGGCCGGTCAGCGCCAGGACGCAGCCGTGCTTGCGGGCGAGCGCCGGCAGCCGCCGGACGGCGGCGGCGCCCGGCCGCTCCGGCGGGCGCAGCAGGATCAGCTCGACGGCCTCCGCCAGCGCGGCGACCACGTCCGGCCACCGGCCGCCCGGATCGTCGACGAGGAGCAGCCGCCCGGGGTCGGCGCCCATCCCGGCGGCGGCGAGCACGCCGAAGTCCGGGACGCCGACGACGCCGCACCAGCCGCCGGAGCCGTCCTCGCCGCCGTGCCGCGAGACGCCCGCGACGAGCGCGAGACCGAGCGAGGCGGCGCCCGGCCCGTCCGCCCCGCCGAGGCCGACGACCGAGCCGGGCCGCAGCCCGCCGCCCGGCAGCACGGGCCGCAGCGCGGGCAGCACCGGCACCGTCGCCCCGGCGGGCGCGGAGCGGCCGGGCGCCGCCTCCGGCACCGCCGCCAGGTCCCGCAGCGCGGCCTCCGGCACCGTCGTCCTCCTCTCCTGCGCCCTCTGCACAATTTCGAACACAAGTTCGATCCGTGTCAAGTTGCCGCAGGTCGCAGAGCGGAGTCGCGGAGGCGGAATGCCCGACGCCATAGGGCTTCGCGGTGCTTTGAACGAGTAGTTTGAACACTATGACGAGCGACGTGCGGACCCTGGAGTGGACGGGCGACGGGCTGCGCCTGCTGGACCAGACCGTCCTGCCCGGCCGCGTCGAGTACGTCGTGGCGCGCGACGTCGACACGCTCGTGGACGCGATCCGCCGGCTCGTCGTGCGCGGCGCCCCGGCGCTGGGCGTCGCGGGCGCGTTCGGCGTCGCCATCGCCCTGCTGCAGGCCGCGCGCGAGGGATGGGACGACGCGGCGCGGGACGCCGCGATCGCGCGCGTCCGCCGGGCCAGGCCCACCGCCGTGAACCTCGCGGCCGGCGTCGACCGCGTCCTGCCGTTGGCCGCCAAGGGCGCCGACGCGGTCGCGGCCGAGGCGCAGGCGATCCTGGACGAGGACGTCCGCGGCAACCGGGCGATCGGCGCGCACGGCGCCGACTGGATCCTGGACCGCGCGGGCGACCGGCCCCTGCGCGTCCTCACGCACTGCAACGCCGGCGCGCTCGCCACCGCCGGATGGGGGACGGCGCTCGGCGTCGTCCGCGAACTGCACGAGCGCGGCCGCGTCGAGATCGTCTACGCCGACGAGACCCGCCCGCTGCTGCAGGGCGCGCGGCTCACCGCCTGGGAGCTCGACCGGGCCGGGATCCCGTGCGTGGTCCAGGCGGACGGGGCCGCGCCCAGCACCATCCTGCGCGGCCTCGCCGACGTCGCCGTCATCGGCGCCGACCGGATCGCCGCCAACGGCGACACCGCGAACAAGATCGGCTCGGTCGGCGTGGCGCTCGCCTGCCACGCCGCCGGTGTCCCCCTGGTCGTCGCCGCGCCCTGGAGCACCGTCGACCTGGCGATCGCCGGCGGGGACGAGATCCCGATCGAGGAGCGCCCGCCCGACGAGGTGCTGACCTGGGGCGGCGCGCGGACCGCGCCCGACGGGGTGACCGCGTTCAACCCCGCGTTCGACGTCACGCCCGCCCGCCTGGTGACCGCGCTCGTCACCGAGACGGGGGTGCTGGAGGTGTCCGCCGGCGCGACGCCCGGCGGCGCCGGGAGGTGAGCGCGCGGGATCTCCCGCCCGGCTCCGGCCGTCCCGTCACCCGGATCGTCCATCATGGTGACCGTGCCGACCTCCCCGAACCCCAACGCCGCGCCGCGCCCGGTGGAACTGGACGCGGTCCTGGAACGGATCACCTACGCCAACGAGGACACCGGCTACACGGTCGCGCGCGTCGCGACCGCGAAGAGCGGGCCCGACCTGCTCACGGTGGTCGGCGCGCTGCTCGGGGCGCAGGTGGGGGAGAGCCTGCGGCTGACCGGCCGGTGGCGCTCGCACCCGAAGTACGGCAAGCAGTTCGAGGTCGAGTCGTACACGACCGTGCTGCCCGCGACGATCCAGGGCATCCGCCGCTACCTCGGCTCCGGGATGATCAAGGGGATCGGGCCGGTGATGGCCGACCGGATGGTCGAGCACTTCGGCACCGACATCCTGCGCGTCATCGAGGAGGAGCCGGAGCGCCTCGTCGAGGTCCGCGGCCTCGGCCCGAAGCGCAGCAAGCGGATCGGCGAGGCGTGGGAGGAGCAGAAGGCCATCAAGGAGGTGATGGTCTTCCTGCAGGGCGTCGGCGTGTCCACGTCCCTCGCCGTGCGCATCTACAAGCAGTACGGCGACGAGTCGATCGACACCGTCCGGAAGCGGCCGTACCAGCTCGCGTCGGACGTGTGGGGGATCGGGTTCAAGACGGCCGACACGATCGCGCAGGCCGTCGGCATCCCGCACGACAGCCCCGAGCGGATCAAGGCCGGGCTGCAGTACACGCTGTCGGAGGCCGCCGACGACGGGCACTGCTTCCTGCCCGAGCCGAACCTGGTCACCGCGGCGGAGAAGATCCTCGGCGTGCCGAAGGAGCTGATCGTCCCGGCGCTGGACGAACTGGCCCGCGACGAGGGCGTGGTCCGGGAGCCGATCCCCGGCGAGGGCGAGGACGCCGCGACGATCCCCGCGGTGTACCTCGTCCCGTTCCACCGGGCCGAACGCTCCCTCGCCCGCGGGCTCCTCGAACTGCTGGACGCCCCGACCGACCGGCTCAAGGCGTTCGCGGACGTCGACTGGGACAAGGCCCTGCCGTGGCTCCGCCGGCGCACCGGCCAGGCGCTCGCCCCCGAGCAGGAGGAGGCCGTCAAGCTCGCGCTGACGTCCAAGGTCTCCGTGCTCACCGGCGGCCCCGGCTGCGGCAAGAGCTTCACCGTCCGGTCGGTGGTGGAGCTGGCCGCCGCGAAGAAGGCCAAGATCGTCCTGGTGGCGCCGACCGGGCGGGCCGCCAAGCGGCTCGCCGAGCTGACCGGGCACGAGGCCGCGACCGTCCACCGGCTGCTCCAGCTGCGGCCCGGCGGCGACCCCGAGTACGACCAGGACAACCCCCTCGACGCCGACCTGGTCGTGGTCGACGAGTCCTCCATGGTCGACCTGATCCTCGCGAACAAGCTGGTGAGGGCGATCCCGCGCGGCGCGCACCTGCTGCTCGTGGGGGACGTCGACCAGCTCCCGTCCGTCGGCGCGGGCGAGGTCCTCGCCGACCTGCTCGGCGCCGACGCCATCCCGCGCGTCCGGCTCACGAAGATCTTCCGGCAGGCGCAGCGGTCCGGCATCGTCGTCAACGCGCACCGCGTCAACGCGGGCGACCACCCGCACACCCGCGGCTACGACGACTTCTTCCTGTTCCCGTGCGAGGACCAGGACGAGGCCGCCGAGCTGACCGTGGACGTCGTCGCCAACCGCATCCCCCGCAGGTTCGGCCTCGACCCGCGCCGCGACGTCCAGGTCCTGACGCCCATGCACCGGGGCGCCGCCGGCGCCGGCTCCCTGAACACGCTGCTCCAGGACGCGCTGACCCCGCACGACGGCGCGCGCCCCGAGCGCCGCTACGGCGGCCGCGTCTTCCGCGCCGGCGACAAGGTCACCCAGCTCCGCAACAACTACGACAAGGGCGAGGCGGGCGTCTTCAACGGCACCGTCGGCGTCGTCACGAAGGTCGACCTGGAAGAGCAGTCGCTGACCGTCGTGACCGACGAGGACGAGAGCATCGACTACGCCTTCGACGAGCTGGACGAGCTGGCCCACGCCTACGCGATCACGATCCACCGGTCGCAGGGCAGCGAATACCCGGCCGTCGTCATCCCGCTCACCACGGGCTCGTGGATGATGCTGCGCCGCAACCTCCTCTACACGGGCATCACCCGCGCGAAGAAGCTCGTCGTCCTCGTCGGCTCCCGCCGCGCGCTCGCCGCCGCCGTCCGCACCGCCGGCGCGGGCCGCCGCCACACCGCCCTGGCGCACCGCCTCGCTCAGCGGTAGCGGGCCAGCTCCCACGGGTCGTGGGCGCAGAACACCTCCGCCCCGCCGCCCAGCGCCAGCTCGCGCAACCGCGCGACGTTCGCGAGCCGCAGGTCCCGGTCCACCTCGCCGCTCGCCTGGACCAGCTCCATCAGCGGATGCACGACCGGGTCGGGACGGTCGACCTCCCCGTGGTACATGTACGCGTCCCCGGCGTGCAGCAGCCAGCGGTCCCCGTCGCGCACCGCGACGCCCGCGTGCCCCGGCGTGTGCCCGCCGAGCGGGACGAGCAGGATCTCCTCGGGCACGCCGTCCAGCGCCCGGACGCCGCCGAAGCCGTGCCACGTCTCGCCCCCGCCGTCCGCGTACACGACCCACTTCGGGCCGTGGGCGAGCTGCGCAGGAGTCTTCCCGCCGTCCGCGTGCTCGGCCTCGAACACGTGCACCGCGGCGTCGGGGAAGTCGCTCAGCCCGCCCGCGTGGTCGCGGTGCAGGTGCGTCGGGACGACGTGCCGGACGTCGGCGGGGGAGTACCCGAGAGCCTCCACCTGCCGGACGGCGGTCGCGGCCGGGTCGAGGGCCGGCCCGGCCATCTCCACCCAGTCGTCGAGCAGCCGCTCCGACGGGCGCTCGATGTCGCCGAGGCCGATCCCGGCGTCCACGAGCAGCAGGCCGGAGGCGTCCGTTTCGACGAGCAGCACATGGCCCACCGCCCGCAGCGGGCCTCCCGCCCCGTCGACGGGCTCGATCTCCCGCATGGGGGCGCAGTCGAGATGGTGGACGCGCATGGCGACTCCTCAGAGAAGTTCGGCGAGCTGGCGGGTGACCTGGTGGAGGACCGACACGTCCCGCTGGACGCGCGCGAGCATGACGGCCCCCTGCAGGGACGACAGGACCAGCGCGGCGAGCGGCCCGGCGCGCTCGGCGGGCACGCCCCATCCGCGCAGCGCGGCGCGCAGGCCGTCCAGCCACTCCCCGTAGGCGGTGTCGCAGGCGGCGCGGATGGTCTCGCTCTCGGCGGCGGTCTCCAGCGCCACGGTCGCGAGGGGGCAGCCCTTGCGGAAGTCCGAGTCGCGCAGGCTCCGTGCGAAGTGCTCGCCGAGGGCGGCGAGCCCGGCCCGCGCGTCCGGCGCGGCGAGGACGGCCTCGGTGAGCGCCTCGCCGACCGTCCGGCCGGACAGCGCCACCGACTCCGACGCGAGCTGCTCCTTCCCCTCGGGGAAGTGGAAGTACAGCGAGCCCTTGGGCGCGCCGCTCTCCGCGAGCACCTGGTTCACCCCGGTGCCGTGGTAGCCCTGCCGCTGGAACAGGTCCGCGGCCGTCCGCAGGATCCGCTCCCGTGTCTCTCCGCGCGGTGCCATGGCGGTCAGACTAGACAGACCGGTCTACAAATTTCAACCGCCGCGCCCTTGCGGGCTCGGCGCCCTTCCAAGCTGCTCGAAATATTTCGAAACTGAAATCGCAGTTCAGTGCATGGCATCTCGGCTACGAAAGAATTTTGTTCTCGAAAGTCACACTCGATACCTTGACACCTTTCGGAGCCGTTTTCAGAATGAGGTTCCCCGCTCCACCTCCACCGCCCGCTCCCCACCCCCGCCCGCCGCCCGCGGGCAGCCATCGGCCCATGGAGGAAACACGATGCCCCAGCACGCCCCCTTGCACGCCAGACCCCGGCGCAGGCCGCTGAGCGCCCGCAGCGCGGTGATCATCGCCGCCGTGCTGGCGCTCGCGGCCGCCTTCCTGGTGAGCCTGTCGGCGACCGCCGGGTTCGCGGCCCAGCGCGGACGCGCCGCCGTCCCGCTCGCCGCCGCCGACTGCGGCGCCGGCTACGTCGGCCTCACCTTCGACGACGGCCCCACCGGCTACACCTCCACGCTTTTGTCGACGCTGCAGCAGAACGGTGTGCGCGCCACCCTGTTCAACATCGGGCAGAACGTCCAGAACAACCCGTCGCTGGTCGGCGCGGAGAAGAACGCCGGCATGTGGATCGGCAACCACAGCTGGACGCACCCGCACCTGACCCAGATGTCGCAGTCGCAGATGCTGTCCGAGCTCCAGCGGACCCAGCAGGCGATCCAGCAGCAGACCGGCACCGCGCCCAAGCTGTTCCGGCCCCCGTACGGGGAGACCAACGCCGCGCTGCAGGCGGTCGAGCGCCAGCTCGGCCTGACCGAGATCATCTGGGACGTCGACTCGCAGGACTGGAACGGCGCGTCCACCGCGCAGATCGTGCAGCGGGCGAGCCAGCTCCAGAGCGGCCAGGTCATCCTCATGCACGACGGCTACAACACGACGATCCAGGCGATCCCGCAGATCGTCGCGAACCTCAAGAGCCGCGGCCTGTGCCCCGGCATGATCTCGCCGTCCACCGGCCGGGCCGTGGCGCCCGACGGCGGAGGCGGCGGCACGACGACGCCCCCTCCCGGCGGGGGCGGCGACTCCTGCACCGCGCAGATCTCACCCGGGCAGCAGTGGGGCGACCGGTTCAACCTGTCGGTCACCGTCTCCGGGACGAGCAACTGGGTCGTCACCGTGACCGTGCACCCCCCGCAGAAGATCATCGCGACCTGGAACGGCTCGCCGTCCTGGGACTCCAGCGGGAACGTGATGACGATGCGGCCGAACGGGAGCGGCAACACGTTCGGCTTCACGATCATGCACTACGGCAACTGGACCTGGCCGGACGTCTCCTGCAGAGTCGGCTGACCCGATCCCGCCCCCCGGCGCCTCCCCGCGGCCAGGGCCCCGGCCGCGGGGAGGCGCTCCCCGCGGCCGCCGGGCGGTCAGCCCTCCTCGGGCGGCGGGGCGGTGCTCTTGCGGACCACCAGGCTGGTGGACAGCTCCAGCCGCGTCGCGACCGGCTCCCCGTTGCGGATGCCGAGGATGATCTGCGTGGCCGACTCCGCCATCTGCCGCAGCGGCTGGTGCACGGTCGTGAGCGCGGGGCTCGCCCAGGGCGCCACGGCCACGTCGTCGTACCCGACCACCGACAGGTCGTCCGGGACGCGCAGCCCGTGCACCCGCGCCGCCTCCAGCACGCCGAGCGCCTGCAGGTCGCTCCCCGCGAAGATCGCGGTCGGCCGGTCGGGGCGGCCGAGCAGCTCCATGGCCCGCTCGAAGCCGCCGTCCACGTGGAAGTCCCCGTAGGCGATGTAGGACGGGTCGACGTCCAGCCCGGCCATGCTCATCGCGGAGCGGAAGCCGTCCAGCCGCGCGACGGAGCACAGCATGTCCGCCGGGCCGGTGATGATCGCGATGCGGCGGTGCCCCTGGTCGATGAGGTGCCGGGTCGCGGCGAGCCCGCCGGACCAGTTGGCCGAGCCGACCGACGGGACGTCCGGCTCCGGGTCGCCGGCCGGGTCGATGATGACGAACGGGATCGACCGGGACCGCAGCCGCTTCTTGTACTCCGGCGGCAGGCTGGAGAAGGTCAGCACGACGCCGAGCGGGCGGCGGCGCAGCACCCCGCTGATCCACTCCGGGCCGGGGGAGTGCCGGGTGCCGCTCTCGGTCAGCACCAGGCTCGCGCCGTTGGCCTTGGCCACGCTCTCCACGCCCCGGATCAGCTCCATCGTCCAGAGGCTCTCGATCTCGTGGAGGACGATCTCGATGAGCGGCGCGTCGGGGCCCGACCGGGACCCCCGCCGGTAGCCGTGGTGCTCCAGCAGACGCTCGACCCGGAGGCGGGTCTTGCGGGCCACGTCCTCCCGTCCGTTGAGGACTTTCGAAACCGTCGAAATGGAGACGCCGGCCTGATCTGCCACTTGAGCCAGGGTCACCCTGGCTGTTTCGTCCTCCTGCTGCATGGTCGAAGCATAAGGATCTCGGCGGCGACTTCGAAAGTTGATATCCGCGCGGAGACGGAGATCACTCCCGCGCGTACCGCTCGATCGCGGCGAGGAACAGGTCCTCCGCAAGATCATAGACCCGGTCGACGTCCGCGGCGTCGCCGGTGAAGCGGCCGCCGGCCTCGGACGCGGCGAGCCCCATGCCGACCGTGTCCAGCAGCCGCTGCAGCGGGGTCACGATCTCCTCCGGCACCCCCGCGCTGCGCAGTATCGCCTGGACGGTGTTGCGCGCCCGCCGGGCCTCCTCGGTGACGGTCGGGCGGGTGAACAGCAGCAGGAACACCTGCGGGTGGCGGCGCGCGACCTGCCGGATGCCGGCGCCGATAGCGCGGAGGCGGTCCTGCCAGGGCAGGGCGGGGTCGTCGTCGGGCAGTTCCCGGATGAGGCGCTCGACCAGGCCGTCCAGGAGTCCCTGCTTGCCGCCGACGTAGCGGTAGAGGGCCATCGGCGTGACGCCGAGCCGGTCGGCGACCCCGCGCATGCTGACCGCGTCGAGGCCGCGCTCTTCGGCGAGGTCGAGGGTGGCGTCGAGCACTTCCTCGCGGGTCAGCCCGCGAGTGCCGCGCCCGCGCGGGGCCGGGGTCTTCATGGAACGGCAGTCTAGTGGTTAATATACGCTGTATATCTACAGCGTATATTAACGGAGGGCCGGACCCATGCCCGCACGCCGCCGCAGCCCGGCCTGGACCCTCGCGGTCGCCTCGGCCGCCGGGTACCTGCTCGTCCTCGACCTCGTCGGCGTGAACATCGCGCTGCCCGACATGCGCCGCCGCCTCGGCGCCGGACTCGGGGAGGTGCAGTGGTCCATCGACGCCTACGCGCTGGCGCTCGCCGGGCTGCTGCTGACCGCCGGGGCGCTGGCCGACCGGCTGGGGCGCCGCCGCATGCTGCTCGGCGGGCTAGCCGCGTTCACCGGGGCCTCATCGGCGTGCGCGCTCGCGCCCTCGGCGCCCGTCCTCGACGCGTTCCGCGCCGTGCAGGGGTGCGGCGCGGCCGTCCTGTACGGGACGGCGTCGCCGCTGCTGGCGGCCGCGTACCCGGCGGGGCGCGCCCGCAACCGGGCGCTCGGCGTGTACGCCGCCGCGTCGGGCGCCGCGATCGCCACCGGCCCGCTGGTCGGCGGCGCGCTGACCGGGCTGTTCGGGTGGCGCGCGATCTTCGTCCTGAACGTGCCGGTGGGCGCGGTCGCGTTCGCCGCCGCCGCGGCGCGGGTGCCCGAGTCGCGGGACGCGCGGCCCCGCCCGCTCGACCCGGTCGCGGCGTGCCTGCTGACGGCGGGGCTCGGCGGGCTGCTGTGGGCGCTGATCGAGATCCCCGGGCTGGGCTGGACGGCCCCCGGCGTGCTGCTCCCGGCCGCCGCGGGCGCCGCCGCCCTCGCCGTTCTCGTCCGCCGCCGCGTCCCCGAGCCGATGATCGACCTGTCGCTGCTGCGGGACCGCCTGTACGCGGCGAACGCCGCGGCGGCCCTGATGTCCCATGCGGCGGGCGCCGGGTCGCTGGCCTACTTCTCGCTCTACGTGCAGGGCCCGATGGGGACGCCGCCCGCGCAGGCGGGCCTGTGGTTCCTGACCTACAGCGCTCCGGCCTTGGCCGCGCCGCTGGTGCTCGGGCGGATCGCCCACCGCTTCCCGTCCGCCGCGCTGGTGGCCGCCGGGCCGCTGCTGACCGTGCTGTCCACGCTGCTGCTCGCCGCCGCCTACCGGACGGGGTCGTGGCCCGCGATGGCGCCCGGCTTCGCCGTCGGCGGCCTGGCGGCGATCGGAAACCTCGTCTCCAGCCAGGTCGCCCTGGAGGCGGCCCCTCCCGAGCGCGCGGGCGTCGCCGCCGGCATCACCAACACCGCGAAGCAGCTCGGGATCGCCGTGGGAGTCGCCGTCCTCGGCGTCCCCTACGGCCTGGCGGGGCTGGGGGCGATGCTCGTCACCGCCGCGGCTCTGGCCCTCCTCGGCGCGCTGCCGGCCCTCTGCTCGACCGCCGGCCGGTCGAGGCGCAGGCCGGTGAACGCCCCGGCGGTCACGCCGCGGACGCGCTCCGACCAGACCAGGTGATCGTGGGCGGACCACAGCGGCATCG